>NZ_BAAAYN010000001.1:202271-231404 GCF_039536245.1 Cryptosporangium minutisporangium
AACGCACACCGCTCGACGCCCGGGGCGGCGGTCAGCGCTCGATCAGGGCGGCGCGGAGTGCGGGCACCGCCTCGGCGGGCAGGCCGTGCTTGGTCAGGTACTCCTCGGGGTCGCCGAGACGGTCCAGCGCGTGGCGGATCAGCTCCGGCGGGCACGCGAGCATCTCGCTGAGCATCGCGTCGGTGTGCTCACCCGGCGGCATCGTCGCCCGGATCTTGTCCGCGAACCCGGTGGAGAGGTTCTCCGCGGTAGCCGCGTAGTCCGCCTCGACGTCGGCCGGAGCGACGCCGAGCAGCGCATGGACGAGCGCGATCGTCAGGCCGGTGCGGTCCTTGCCCGCGGTGCAGTGCACGACCGCGGGCAACGCGTCCGGCTCGGCGAGGGCGGCGACGATCGCGGCGAGTGCGTCGCCGCAGTCGTCCACCATCAGGTCGTAGGCCTCTTCGAGGCTGCGCGGACGCCGCTCGGCCGCCATTCCGGCGAAGGCCGGGAGGTGCCGGTAGCGGATCGGCAGGTCGCCGAGCGCATCCGGCGCGATCTCCACCTCGGCGTTCTCCCGGAGGTCGATCACGGTCCGGATGCCGAGTTCGGCGAGCTGCGTCCGGCCGGTGTCGTCCAGACCGGCGAGCCCGTCCGCCCGGATCAACAACCGTCGCCGCACCGTCCCGCCGTCGGCGGTGGCGTACCCACCGGCGTCCCGGACGTTGTAGGTGCCGGGCAGCGGCAGGTTGCGGGTGGTGGCGGCCGTCATCTCGTCTCCTTCGCTCGCGACGTTCAGACCCGAGCATCAGCCGCCCCGGTGAACGCGGGGTGAAGCGTACGGGTCGATCGTCGACCCAGCCAGATCGGTAGTCTCAGGTCGGACAGCAATGCCCGGAGGAGGACAAATGGTCGGCATCACCGTCGTTACCGGAGCCGCCGGCGCGCTCGGGCGGGCGGTGCTCGCCGAGCTGACCGGCCGCGGCGGGACGGTCGTCGCGATGGACCGGCCCGGTGCTCCGCTGGACGAGGTCGGCGGCTGGGACGGCGTCCGGGCGATCGGCGTCGACCTGGCCGACCGGGCGTCGGTGCGCGACGCCTGGAAACAGGCCGACGAGTTCGGCACGCCGTCGGGGCTGGTCGCACTCGCCGGTGGCTTCACCCCCGGCAGCCTCGCCGACCTGGACGAGGACACGTTTGCCGGGCTCTGGGAGGGCAACGTCTCGACGCTGCTCTGGAGCGCGCAGCAGGCCGCGGCCCGGATGCCGCGGGGCTCGTCGGTCGTGACGGTGGGCTCGAAGACCGCGGTGAGCGGCAAGGCGCCGGTCGGACACGCGGCGAGCAAGGCCGCGGTCGTCCGGATCACCGAGCTGCTCGCCGACGAGCTGCGGCCGGCCGGCATCCGGGTCAACGCCGTACTGCCCTCGGTGCTGGACACCCCGGCGAACCGCAGCTGGATGTCTCCGGAGCTGGCGGGCAAGGCGGTCAGCACCGAGGCCGTCGCCCGGGTGATCGGGTTCCTGCTCAGCGACGACGCCGCACCGATCAGCGGCGCCCGCATCCCGGTGTACGGCGACGCCTGACCGGCGACGGCCGCCGGTCAGTCACGGAAGGCAGTAGACGTCCCCGGAGTTGGCCTCGTGGGGAAGCGCCTCCAGATGAGCGGCCATCGTCTCCGGCCGCACCCACTCGTCGAACTCGAACGCGAAGCTGTCCCCCAGCGACGCGTTGAAGCGCCCGAACCCCAGCGCGGCCGCTCGGTCCAGGCACCGCAGCGCCACGACCCGCTCGATCGTCGTGAACTCGAACGACAGCGCGGGCAGCGGGCCGCTCAAGCCGGCCAGCACCGAGTCCTCGTAACCCTCGACGTCGATCTTGGTGAACGCGGGGGTGCCGTACTGCTGGATCACGCGATCGAGCGTCACGGTCGGCACCTCGATCTTCGTGTCCCAGACCTGTCCCTCCCAGCCCCCGGCGCCGTCGGCGGCTCCCACGAAGTCCTTCGAGGCGGTGGAGACCGTGGGGTTCGCCGAATTGACGTAGAACTCCACGGTCCCCTCCTCGGCACCGCACGCGGCCTCGACGATCACCACGTCCTCGTCCCCGGCGTAGATCTCTCGCAGAGCCCGGCCGCACAGCGGCTGCGGCTCCAGCGCGACCACGCGGGCGCCCAGCCGACGGAACGAACCCACCCGCTCACCGACGTGCGCGCCGATGTCGAAGACGAGGTCTCCCGGGCGCACGAACCCCGCGTAGAAAGCGTCCAGCGCCGCGTCGTGCTCGGCGTTTCCGTAGTAGACCTCGAGCGATCGGTGGATCGACGACGCAGCCGGATCGGCCTTCAGTGACGAGATGGCGCTACTAGAGGTCATACCGAACGATACGAACCTCACCCCGCGGCGGTTCGCTCACCACTCACCCGTCGGCGGTAATAGGCGACCGTGACCACCGCGAGCAGCGGTCCCCACAGCAGCTGTGGCGCGTAGCAGGCGGTCATGATCGCGCCCGCGAGTCCCTGCGGAGCGTCCGGGTCCCCCATGTTCTCCGGCCCGAACCAGAACGAGGCGCTCACGAGCGAGAGCACGGTGATCCCCACCGCGCCGAGAACCGCCGGCACGACCGCCGCGGCGACGGGCACGACCCGACCGCCCACCCACGGGATCCAGCGGGGAAAGACCTCACCCCAGGGCCGGACGAGGCCCAGCGTCAGCAGCGCCAGCGCCTCGGCCAGCGCGCTCAAGGTGAGGACGTACGGCGTGATCCAGCCGGGCGCGGCGAACAGTTCGGCCAGCTCACCGCTGAACCCGACCGGGATGCCGAGCCCGAGCGCGACGCGCCACAGCCCCGACGGCAGCATGAGGAGCGGAACGGCGCGCGCGGTCCAGAGCAGCCAGCTCGGAACGGTCGAGCCGGTGATCGGAAGAGTTGTTGTCGTCATGGCATCGAGCCTCGGCGCCACGACAGCCGCGGCACAGATGCCGTCCGGCACCCGGACGGCCGAAACAGTGCCGATCGGCAGGGGTCGCTGACGCGCTTCTCGCCCCTACGCTCGGGCCCATGAACGTCGCCGCAGCGGCCTGCGTCCTCGCCGCTCTGCTCCTCGCGCTGGTGCGGCCGGGTCTGCGCGGCTCACGCGGCCCGATCGTGCTCGCCGGATCGGTCTCGCTCCTGATCACCCTGGTCAGTTCTCGCGACGGCGCGCTGTCGGCCGCCGACAGCGTGCTGGGGCTGGTCGAGACCGGCGCCCTGCTGATCCTGATCGGCGTCACCGCCCGCCGCCCGGGTCAGCTGCCGTTCGTGCTTCCCGGTGCGGTGGCGGTCGGCGCCTGGCTGCTCCGCGTCGAACCGCCGACGTCCGCGACGATCCTCTTCGGCTGCGCGACCTGGTTCGCCGCCGCGCTCGGCGCCGCCGGCATCGGGGCCTACCTGGGCTCGTTGGACGCCGCCCGGCAGCGGGCGGCAGCCGAGGCCCGGGCGGCGCAGCGCACGCTGATGGCGCGCGAGCTGCACGACTTCGTCGCCCACGACGTCAGCGAAGTGCTCGCGCTGGCGCAAGCCGGCCGGGTTCTCGCCCCGGCCGGAAGCCAGCTCGCGGAGCTCGTGCACGGGATCGAGACGTCGGCACGCAGTGCGCTCGCGTCGATGGATCGCACGCTCGACCTCCTCGACGGTGCGCTCGACCTCCGGCACCCGGCCCCGAGCCTGGCCGACGTCAACGAGCTGGTCGGTCGGTTCAGCGGATCGTTCCCCGCCGACGTCCGACTCGAGCTGGGCGCGGGGCTACCGGCCGGCGTCCCCCGCGAGGCCGGTGCCGCCGCCTACCGGGTGGTGATGGAGGCGCTGACGAACGTCCGGCGGCACGCGCCGAGCGCGTCCCGGGTCGACGTGCGATTACGCCGGGACGGTGGGCAGCTGGTCGTCGAGGTGACCGACGACGGCGGCGACGCGGTGGTCGCCGCGCGCGGCGGCCGCGGGTTGGTTGGCCTGACCGAACGGATCCGGCTACTCGGCGGCTCGCTGGACGCCGGACCGAGGGAGCGCCGCGGGTGGCGCACCACAGCGACGCTGCCCGTAAGCGGCCGATGACGATCCGGGTGCTTCTCGCCGAGGACCAGGCGCCGGTCCGGCTCGCCTTCCGGATCATCCTGGACGCCCAGCCGGACATCTCCGTGGTCGGCGAAGCCGCGGACGGCGCCGAGGCTCTCGAGCTGGCCCGGCGACTGCGTCCGGACGTCGTGCTCGCCGACATCCGGATGCCCCGGCTCGACGGTCTGGAGCTGACCCGGCTGCTGGCCGGGCCCGAGGTCACCGACCCGCTCCGCGTAGTCGTACTGACGACGTTCGACCTCGACGAGTACGTGCACACGGCGCTGGAGAACGGCGCGTGTGGCTTCCTGCTCAAGCGCTCCAGCCCGGCGTTGCTCGCCGAGGGCGTCCGTGCGGCCGCGGCCGGGGACGTGCTGATCAGCCCGGAGCTGACCGTCCGGCTACTCCGCTCCCGCGGCGGTACGCGGGAGCACCGGAGCGATCCGATTCCGCTCACCGAGCGGGAGCTGGCGGTGGCGCGCCTGGTCGCGCGGGGCCACACCAACGCGGAGATCGGAGCGGAGCTCTACCTGGCACCCGGCACGGTGAAGAACCACCTGGCCGCGATGGCCCAGAAGCTCGGCGTCCCCAACCGGGTCGGTCTGGCGGCCTGGGTCTGGGAGCGCGGGCTGGTCGAGCCGCGGTCGGCGGATCAGTAGGTCGGACACCCGACGCGCAACCGATGGTTGCGCATCACTCGGAGGCGCGTTACGTTCTTGTGCAACCAAAGGTTGCAGGAGGACAGCATGGAATTCGGATCCATCGAGCGCGAGATCTACGTCGACGCGTCACCCGACGTCGTGTTCGAGGTCGTGAGCAGCCCCGACCACGTCAAGGAGTGGTGGCCGGACGAGGCCCGATACGACCGCACGCCCGGCTCCGCCGGAGACATCGTGTTCGGTACGCGCGACGACGGCGGAACCGTGGTGTCGTTCACCGTCGTCGACGTCGCCCCGCCGCGGAGGTTCTCGTTCCGGTGGGCGCATCCGGCCGGCGAGGTCGCGGCCGAGGGCAACTCGATGCTCGTCACCTTCGACCTGACCCCGTCGGGCACCGGGACGCTGCTCCGGATGACCGAGACCGGTTTCCGGGAGATGGGCTGGGAAGCCGCCGTCCTGGAGCAGCAGTACCAGGAGCACGTCACCGGCTGGGACATCTTCCTGCCGCGGCTCGCGCCGTACGTCGCGACGCTGGTGGTGCGGCAGTGACCACGGCGGTGGCCGACACGGTCGACGACGAACTCTGGTCCGCGATCGGGGATCCGACCCGCCGCCGAATGCTCGACCTGCTGCTCACCGAGAGCGGCGGCACCGCGACCACGCTGGGCCAGCAACTGCCGGTTACCCGTCAGGCGGTGGCCAAGCACCTCGGCGTGCTCAACCGAGTCGGCCTGGTCCGGGCGATACCGGAGGGCCGGGAGAGGCGGTACCGAGTGGACGAAGCCCAGCTCGCCCGTGCAGTGGCCCAGCTTTCGTCGGTCGGCGCGGCATGGGACGCCCGACTGCAGCGGATCAAGCGGATCGCCGAGGCGATCCAGCACAACCGAGAGGAATAACGATGGTGGACATTCTGCACCGCGTCGGCATGAAAGACGGGACGCCCGAGAAGGTGTACGACGCGCTGACGACCGTCGACGGGCTGGCCGCCTGGTGGACCGACGACACGAAGGGCACCACCGACGTCGGTGGCGTACTCGAGTTCCGGTTCCCGCCCGGCGGCTTCGACATGGAGGTCATCGAGCTGCGGCCGCGCGAGGGGGTGACGTGGCGGGTGGTCGGCGGCCCCGACGAGTGGATCGGAACCACCGTCGACTGGGAGATCCGCCAGGACGGCGACTACACGATCGTCCTCTTCAAGCACCAGGGCTGGAAGGAGCCGGTCGAGTTCATGCACCACTGCAGCACGAAGTGGGGCGCGTACCTGATGAGCCTGAAGGCGCTGGTGGAGACCGGAGAGGGCACACCGGCTCCGCGGGACGTGCAGATCAGCAACTGGCACTGACCCCGGTCGGCCCGCACCCGAACGCCGAAAGACAACGCGGCGTTCGGGTGCGGGCCGACCCGTCCCGAATACTTCGCGCGGCGTTTTTGGGCGTGTGCACAGTACTCCGCGCGGCCCTTGACCGGCCTGCCCGCCACTCCTAGCGTTCGCCCCGATAGGTGGCACATCGGACGAATCCCGCCGGACGCTCACCGCCGCGCAGGAAAGGCTGATCAATGGTCGACCAGTCCTTACCGGAATCCGCTCGCAGGAACAGCCCGGCTCGCGGACGGCGCCGCGTCCGCCTCGGCGGCGTGCTCACGGCGGTGCTGCTGCTCCTCGCGGGCACGTGGACGGCCGGAGCGGGCCCCGCCCAGGCCGCCCCGCGCGCCGTCCCGATCGCCGCACCGGCGGAGTCGCGCGGTGCCGCGAAGGCGCCGCGGCCGGTGATCTTCGTGCACGGGTTCTCCGGATCCGGCGGCCAATTCGACAGCCAGGCCCGCCGGCTGACCAGCAACGGGTACCCGGCCACCTGGATCGAGGCCCACGAGTACGACTCGCTGTTCGCGACGAACACCCGCGAACAGGTCTACGCCGGCCTGGACGAGCGCATCACGCGCTTGCTCGCGGCGACCGGCGCCGACCGGATCGACCTGCTCGCGCACTCACTCGGCACCGCGCTCATGCAGGCGTACCTCAACAGCTCGCCCCAGCGGGCGGCCCGCGTCGCCCACTACGTCAACCTCGACGGGGCCTCCGCGACCGCCCCGCCCGGCAACGTTCCGACGCTGGCGGTCTGGGGCGAGGGCGACCCCGCCCGGACGATCGTCGGCGCGACCAACGTCGCACTCCCGAACCAGGCCCACACGCAGACGGTCAGCTCGCCGGAGACGTTCGCCGCGTTCTACCGGTTCTTCACCGGACGTGAGCCGAAGACGACGCGGATCGTCCCGCAGCGCGGACCGGTGGTCCTGGCCGGGCGCGCGGTGCTGTTCCCCAGCAACGTCGGGGTCACCGACGCGACGCTGCAGGTGTACACCGTGCACCCGCGCACCGGCACCCGGCTGCGCCACCGTCCGGATGCGACGTTCCGACTGACCGGCGACGGATCCTTCGGTCCGTTCCGGGGACGCGGTGACGTCCGGTACGAGTTCGCGATCGTGCGTCCCGGCGCGCCCGTCCACCACCTCTACTTCCAGCCGTTCCGACGCACCGACCGGCTCATCCGCCTGCTCAGCAGCCTGCCCGGCCAGGGCTTGGCCGCCCTGACCGAGAACAGCCCCACCTCCACCAACCTGGTCATCAGCAGGCAGAAGGAGTGGTGGGGTGACCAGGGCGCGGCCGGTGACTCGCTGACCGTCGACGGCCGGGAGATCCTCAACGCGGCGACGAGCCCCCGGTCCAAGCGGACGATCGGCATCTTCACGTTCGACAAGGGCCTGGACAAGACGACCGACCTCACGGCGCCGATCCCGGCGTTCTTCAGTCAGCCGTTCATCTCCGCCGTCGACCTGTACGTGCCGGCCAGCACGCCGCCCTCCCGCACGGTGCGGGTGGTCGTCCGGCCCCGCGGTGGCGGGGCTCCGGACGTGCTGACGGTCCCCAACTGGCCGTCGAGCACCGACCGGATCAGCTTGGAGTTCGACAACGACTGAGCGCGTATGGACGTGCCCGGATCAGGCGGCGCGGCCGACCTTCAGCTGGGCCGCGGTCTCCACCGCGCGCCGGCCCTGGTGCCGCGCCGCCTCCAGGGCGACGTCGCCGGGCGGGCCCTCGCCGGCCACGTGCGAGGTGCCGTACGGGTTGCCGGAACGGAACTGCACCGGATCGGTGTAGCCGGGGGGCACGATGATGCCTCCCCAGTGGTAGAACACGTTGCCCAGCGCCAGCAGCGTCGACTCCTGCCCGCCGTGGGCCGTGTTGGAAGCGGTGAACGCCGAGTAGACCTTGTCGGCGAGCCCGCCCGCGAACCACAGCGGGCCGGTGGTGTCGATGAACGCCTTGAGCTGGGCCGACACGTTGCCGAAGCGGGTCGGGGTGCCGAACAGCACCAGGTCGGCCCAGGCCAGGTCGTCGAGGCTCGCCTCGGCCACGTCGGCGGTGTCCTGGACGTGCTGGGCCCACTCGGGCCTGGCGCTGATCGCCTCCGGCGGCGCCGTCTCGGCGACCTTGCGCAGCCGCACCTGGGCGCCGGCCTTCTCCGCGCCCTCGGCGACGGCGCTGGCCAGCGCGTGCACGGTACCGGTCGCGCTGTAGTAGATGATCGCGGCGTTCACGGATTCCATGGCCGGTGACTCCTCGGGGTCGGCGTTCGCTTCACCGGGACCGACGACGCACCGCCGCGGAATGTGAGGCCTCACGTTTCGGTGCGGTGTTTCGTCGTAACCGGAGGAGGACGAGCAACCCGAGGGAGCCAGCGGCAGCATGACCACCCCGACCGACGAGCGCCGGCAGCTGATCAACGTCGCCTACCGGCTCCTCGGCTCGCTGGCCGACGCCGAGGACGCCGTGCAGGAGGCGTTCGCCCGCTGGTACGCCCTGACGCGGGAGCAGCGGGAAGCCATCGCGTCGCCCGGTGCGTGGCTGACGACGGTCGTCGGCCGGATCTGCCTCGACGTGCTCGGCTCCGCACGGGCCCGGCGCGAGCGTTACGTGGGCGAATGGATACCCGAGCCGCTCCCCGATCCCGGCGAGTGGATCAGTGGGCGGTCGGGCAGCACCACGGTCGACCCGGCCGACCGCGTCACCCTGGACGAGTCGGTGAACATGGCGTTCCTCGTGGTGCTGGAGTCGATGACGCCCGCCGAGCGCGTCGCGTTCATCCTGCACGACGTCTTCCGCTACTCGTTCGCCGAAGTAGCGGACGTCGTCGGCCGGACCCCGGCGGCCTGCCGTCAGTTGGCCTCCTCGGCCCGCCGCCGGCTCCGCACACCGCGGCCTTCCGAGACCCCGACCGCCCGGCGGGCCGAACTCGTCCGGGCTTTCCGGGACGCGTGGGGCGCCGCGGACATCGACGCGCTCGTCGAACTGCTGGCTCCCGACGCCACGGCGATCGGCGACGGTGGCGGCCTGGTCACTGCGGCGCCCCGGCCGGTCGAGGGCGCCGAGCGGATCGCACGCTTCTTCGCCGATCGCGCCGCCGCCGTGCCGGGGATGACGATGCTGGAGCGCACCGTCAACGGCCAGCCCGGCCTGGTGACTCAAGTGGACGACGTCACGGTGGCGGTGCTGGCGTTCGACGTCGCCGACGACCGGATCACGCGCATCTGGGCCGTCCTCAACCCGCTCAAACTCCGGCCGTGGCGGGCGCGAGAGCTCCGTCGCGGTGCTGACCCGGAGTGATGCCACGCACCCGTTTGAACGCGACGGTCAGGGCGAAGGCGTTGGCGTAACCGACCTGCCGGGCCACCGAGCTGATCGTCGCGTCGGTGGTGCGCAGTAAGTCGGCGGCGAGATCGAGGCGCCAGTGCGTCGTGTAGGTCATCGGCGGCTGCCCGACGAGCGCGGCGAACCGGCGGGCGAACGCCGCGCGCGAGGCCCCGACGGTCGCGGCGAGCGTCTCGACGGTCCACGGCCGGGCGGGATCGTCGTGGATCGCCTGCAGCGCGGGGCCCACGAGCGGATCGCCGTGCGCCAGGTACCAGCCGGGAGGGTCGGCCTCGGGCCGGGCGAACCACGCCCGCAGCGCGACGATGAGCGCCAGATCCAGCAGGCGGTCGAGAACTACTTGCTGACCCGGGCGGCTCCGGCTCACCTCCGCCGCCATCAGGTCCAGAACCGGCGATCGGAGCTCGTCGTGCGCCACCATGACGACCGCGGGAAGGGCGGTCAGTAGACGCCCGCTGATGTCGCCGGTGACTTGGTAGGTGCCGCTGGCCACGACCGCCGCGTGCTCCGACCGGCCCTGGTCGACGCCGGGGCCGAGCGCACTGGTGTACGTGGACAGCCGCAGCTCGGCGGTGACGTCGCGCCCGTCGGTCGTGGCGAGCCGGTTTCCGGGGTGGACGACGAGCGACGGCGGGGTGTCCGGATGGTCGGCGACGGTGTACGGAGCCGGCCCGAGGATGACCGCTACGTCGCCGGTGCGCAGCAGCGTGGGCTCGGCGTCGTCGGGAACGATCCAGGCGTGACCCTGGAGTGCGCTGGCGAGCGCGAGCGGTGCTCGGTCGGCGATCCGGAGGGCCCACGGCGGCTCGAGAACGGCCTGACAGAACGCCGCGGTGCGGGCACGCACGCCGTCGAGCAGGTCCCCCAGCGGGTCCATGGCCCGCAGCGTAGACGATCTGACAGCGAAGCGATCCGCAGGAACATGGATCGTCTCACCGACCCCGCCTTCACTGGGGAGTGAGCTCGACGGCCACGTCGAGGAGAGGAGCTCCACCATGTATGCGATCACTGGGGTCACCGGCCACGTCGGCGGCGCGACCGCCCGCGCACTGCTCGCCACCGCAGCGGCGGTACGCGTCGTCGTCCGCGACCAGGAGAAGGGCCGAGCGTGGGCCGAGCGGGGTGCCGACGTCGCCGTCGCCGACTTCACCGACCGGACGGCGCTCGCCGCGGCCTTCGTCGGATGCCGCGGCGCGTTCGTGATGCTCCCGACCATTCCGACCGCCACCGACGCCGACCACCGGCACCTGGCCGACACGATCGCGGGCGCCGTCGCGGACAGCGGCGTCCCGCACGTCGTCATGCTCTCCTCGGTCGGCGCGGAGCTGCCCGAGGGCACCGGCCCGATTCGCTGGCTGCACCACCTGGAGAGCCGCCTGCGCGAGACCGACGCCGTACTGACCGCGCTCCGCTCCCCGCACTTCCAGGAGAAGGTCGAGGCCGTGCTCGGTGCGGCGACCGGCGTCGGTGTGTACCCGGTCTTCGGCGACTCCCCCGACGTCCCCACCCCGATGGTCGCCACCCGGGACATCGGCGCCACGGTGGCTCGGCTGCTGACCTCGCCGCCGTCGGCCAGTGAGGTGGTCGATCTGGCCGCACCGAGCTATACCGAGCGGCAGGTCGCTGATGCGCTGGGCGCGGCACTCGGCGCACCGCTGCAGGTCGTTCCGATCCGCCGGTCGGACTGGCTCGGTGCACTGACCGACGCCGGCGTCCCGCCGCTGCTCGCCGACGAGCTGGTCGCGCTCTACGACGCGGAAGACCGGGGCGTGCTCCGGCCCTGCGGCGATCGTCAGCTCCGCTGCACCACGACGCTCGACGAGACGCTGCGCCATGTCGTCCAGGCGGCCGCCCGCGGTTGAACGGCCGGGGACGACGGACGGTCGATTCGGTGCCTGCCGTTGCGGGGCCTCGCACCGTCCGGTACGGAGGGTGGGTGAAGAAGCGAGCTCTTCTGACAGCTGTCCTCTGCGCAGTCAGCGCGGCGACGATCAGCGCGGCACCGGCGACCGCCGCGCCCCGGGAAGGCACGGGGCGCGGCGAGGTCCGGTTCGCGACCTACAACCTGTCGCTCAACCGGCCGACCCCCGGCCTGCTCCGGGAGCACCTGGCCAACCCGGACGTCGACGACGTCTACCGGCGCCAGGCGCACAACGTCGCGGAGGTCATCCAGCGCGCTCATCCGGACGTCGTCCTGATCAACGAGTTCGACTACGACTCGGAGGCGGCACGGCTGTTCGCCGAGAACTTCCTCGCGGTGTCCCAGAACGGCGCACCGGCGCAGCGCTATCCGTACCGGTTCGTCGCGCCGTCGAACACCGGAATCGCCTCCGGGTTCGACCTGAACAACAACGGCGTCGTCGACACGACGCCGGGTGATCAGGCCTACGGCGACGACTCCTTCGGGTTCGGGCTGTTCCCGGGCCAGTACGGGATGGTCGTCTACTCGAAGTACCCGATCGACGCGCGGGCGGTGCGGACGTTCCAGCTGTTCAAGTGGCGGGACATGCCCGGCAACGCGATGCCGGCCGACTTCTACTCGCCCGAGGAGCAGGCGGTCCTGCGCCTGTCGTCGAAGAGCCACTGGGACGTGCCGATCCGGGTGGGCAAGAAGACCGTGCACTTCCTGACCTCGCACCCGACGCCGCCGACGTTCGACGGGCCGGAGGACCGCAACGGGCGGCGCAACCACGACGAGATCCGGTTCTGGGCCGACTACGTGACGCCGCGGAAGTCGTCGTACATCTACGACGACAAGGGCAGGAAGGGCGGCCTGAAGCCGGGCCAGAACTTCGTGATCGCCGGGGACCAGAACGCCGACCCGTACGACGGTGACTCGTACCAGAGCGCGATCCGGCAGCTGACCGAGCACCCGCTGGTCAACGCCCGGACCACGCCGGCCAGCCCCGGGGCGGCCGAGGCGACGACGCTGCAGGGCGGCGCGAACCTGACCCACCGCGGCGACCCCCGCTTCGACACCGCCGACTTCTCCGACACCGCGCCGGGCAACCTGCGCGCCGACTACGTCCTGCCGCGGGTGGGCACCAAGGTCGCCGGCTCCGGCGTCTTCTGGCCCGTCCGGGCCGACCCGCTGTTCCGCCTCACCGGCGTCTTCGATCCCCAGTGGTCGGCGGTGAACGGCTTCCCGACGTCGGACCACCGGCTCGTCTGGGCGGACCTGGTGCTGCGCTGACGCTTCCTGGCCCACCGGCCTACCGGTGGGCCAGGAAGCGGGCGAGTCCTTCGGCCATCCCGGCGGGGTTCTGGACGTGCAGCAGGTGACTTGCGTCGGCGAGGACGAAGGGCTCGGCGCGGGGCAGCCACGCCCGCAGCAGCTCGTGGCGCCGGCCGAACACCGGGGACACCTCGTGGCTGCGCGCACCGAGTACCAGCAACACCGGCTGCTCGACCCGCCTCGCCTCGTCGGGGCCGAACGGCCAGTCGCGGACGGCGGGGAGTTCTTGGCCGAAGAACGTGTCGGCGTCACCTACCGCCTGGTCGAACGCACCGGGTTCGACCCGTTCGAGCGCCTCGCGGTAGTCGGGCCCAGCAACGCCGCGCAGCCACACGTCGACCGCGGCAGCCTTCTCCCCGGCCTGGTAGTGCCGCATCGCGTCCCCGGCGAAGGGCCCGGTGGGCACCGTGAGCAGAGCCGTTTCCAGCAGCGCGAGCGAGCGCACCGCCGCCGGGTGGTCCAGCGCGAGCTGCAGGGCGATGTCGGCGCTGGAGGAGTGCCCGACGACGTCCGCGCGCCCGAGGCCCAGGTGCCGCATCAGCGACCAGCAGTGTGCGGCCTGGTCACCCACGCTGACGGGCCCGTCGATCCGGTCACTGCCCGCGTATCCGACGCGGTGGTAACGGATCAGCCGGCGCTCACCGGCCAGCTCCGGCCGCTCCAGCAGGCACCGGAACGAGCCCGCGCAGAGGCCGCCGTGGAGAAGGATCAGCGGCTCGCCGCTTCCCCGGACCTCGTACTCGAGCCGGACGTCGCGATCAGCCCGGACCGCCGCGCGCAGCATGACCGTCACGTCCGGTGGGCGACGATCAGCTGGACCTCGAGCGGCGCGTTCACCGTGCCGTCCGCGGCGACGAACGGAGCGAGCGCGGTCCGGCAGTCCTCGACGATCCGGTCGCGGACCGCCCGGTCGACCCGGTCGGCGAGGGGTAGCAGCTCGGCGGCGAGGAACGTGTCCAGCGAGCCCAACCGGGTCGCGCCCAACCAGGTGTCGAAGCGGTCGATTCGGAGGGACGCCGTCTCGAACAGCCCCACGAGCAGGTCCGGCTCCCCCACGGCGAAGTAGGTGCCGAGCAGCTCGGATACCTCCGGCTCGGCGTGCCGAGCGACCACGTCGGCCAGTGCCTGGTAGCCCGGGCTGGCCGTCAGCCGGCCCGGGACCTGCACCGCCACCCGACCGTCCGCGCGGGAGACCCGACCCATCTCCCGGAGCGCCGTCGCCCGATCACCGACGAACATGAGCGCGGCCTGAGACAGTACGACGTCGAACGAACCGTCGTCGAACGGCAGCGCGCAGGCGTCGCCGAGCCGCCACTCGAGGTCCGGCCGTACACGCTCGGCGACGCCGAGCATCGCCTCGTTCAGGTCCACACCGACGACCGACCCGGCCGGGCCCACCCGGTCGGCAGCGGTCCGGGCCACCACACCGGTGCCACAGGCCACGTCGAGTACGGAGGTGCCGGAGGTCACCGCGGCGGCGTCCACGAGCCGGTGCGCCCACGGGGCGAACAGCGCCGGCACGAAGGTCGACTCGTAGAACTCGGCCATCTCCGCGGACATCACGTAGGCCTCGGACATCGCGTCTCCTTCCGCCTGCGGCGGGCCTCTCGACGAGCCCGACGCCACCCAGGCAAGCACCGGCCCGGCCGGGGCGACAGTTCGATTTCTGGATTCCGGCCGGTCGCCGTGTACGCCGCGCTTCCCCTTCCCGGGCGGAAGGCGGATCGTGAGGGGATGCGAGGCTACGGACAGTACTGTCCCATCGCGCTCGCGGCCGAGGTGTTCGCGGAACGGTGGACGCCGATCATCATCCGGAACCTGTACCTCGGCTGCGGCCGGTTCACCGAGATCCTGGACGGCGCTCCGGGGCTTCCCCGCAGCGTGCTCTCGCAGCGATTGCGTGCGCTCCGGCGGGCCGGCGTCGTCGACCGCACCCAGACCGGCCGGTCCACGACGTATGCGCTCAGCCCGAGCGGTTCCGAACTCGCGCAGGTCTGCCTCGCGCTCGGCGCGTGGGGCGCCCGCTGGCGGGAGGCCCAACCCGAGAACCAGGATCCCTACCTCGCCTTATGGACGGTCTCCCGGATGATCGCACCGGACACTCTGCCGCGCTCCAGGGTGGTGGTGCGTTTCCACGTGACCGGGAGTCCGGTGCCGAACGTCTTCTGGCTCGTGCTGTCCGCCACCGGCAACGAGGTCTGCGTCAAGTTCCCCGGCTTCGCCGAGGACGGCCACGTCTCCGCGGACACCGCCACTCTGGTGCGGTGGTACGCGGGTGAGCTCAGTCTGGACGCGGCCCGACGGAGCGGGCGGATGACGGTGACCGCCGCGCCGTGGCTGGTCGAACAGCTTGCGGGCTGGGGTCGGCTGAACCCGTACGCGGGGACGAGTCGTCCGGCCCTCGCCTGAGCGCTGCGGGTGCGGCCGGCGCGTGCCAGCTCGCCAGCATTCGCAGGCGCTCCTCGCTCGGCGAGCCCAGTGCCGCCGAGTAGACGACGAGCGTCTGGTCGGCGGACGCGGGCGAGCGCAGGCTCTCCCACGACAAGTCCAGCTCGCCGACGGCCGGGTGGTGGAGCGTGACCGAGCCGAACGTCTTCTCGCGAACGTTCTGGGCGGCCCAGCGGGCGCGGAACGCGTCGCTCTTGATCGACAGCTCACCGATGAGCGCCGCGAGCTCCGGGTCGTCGGGCAACCGCCCGGCTTGCAGGCGCAGGAAGCCGACGACGTCGTCGGCCTTGGTCTCCCAGTCGGTGTAGAGCGACTGCCAGCTCTCCTCCAGGTAGACCAGTCGTGCCATGCAGCGGTGCGCGGGTGGGAGCGCGTCGAAGTCGGCGAAGAGCGCCGCCGCGAGCGGGCTCCACGCGAGAACCTCGGTACGCGGTCCGACGACGTACGCAGGGTGGCCGTCGAACGTGTCGAGCAGCAGCCGCAGTCCCGGCCGGACGGACACCCGCGGCGCCCGCCGCCGTCGTCCGGGCTTCTCCGGGCGGGCGAGGTTCGCCAGGTGCGCACGCTCGGCGTCGTCGAGGCGAAGCGCACGGGCGAGCGCGTCGAGGACGACGTCGGACACGGCACCGGCGCGGCCCTGTTCGAGCTCGACGTAGTAGTCGACGCTGACGCCCGCCAACAGAGCGAGTTCCTCGCGACGCAAGCCGGGGACGCGGCGGCTCCCGATGCCCGGCGGCAGCCCGACGTCCGACGGACGCAGCCGGGCGCGACGGGAGCGAAGGTAGGCACCGAGTTCGGTACGACGGTCCATGGCGGAATCGTGCCTCAGCCGTTCGGCGAGTAGCCAGGGGTTCGCAACCCCAGGGTGCAGGGCCAACTGCCTACCGCGACCGGAAGCGCCCAGCATCGACGCCATGACGAACAGAACGCTCACCACCCGGCCGCTCGGCCGGAGCGGTATCGACATCAGCCCGGTCGGCTTCGGCGCCTGGGCGATCGCCGGCCCGAGTTGGGGCTTCGGCTGGGGCGCCCAGGACGACGCCGACTCGGTCGCGGCGATTCACGCGGCCGTCGAGGCGGGCGTGAACTGGATCGACACCGCCGCGATCTACGGTGCGGGCCACTCCGAGGAGGTCGTCGGCCGGGCACTGCGTGCGCTCCCCCGCGCCGACCGGCCGCTCGTTTTCACCAAGTGCGGGCTGGTGTTCGAAGACCCGACCGACCCGTTCGGCCAGGCCCGCAAGTTGATGCGCCCGGACGTCGTGCGGCGCGACCTGGAGGGGTCGCTCCGGCGGCTCGGCGTGGAGGCCATCGACCTCTACCAGGTCCACTGGCCCGGCGACGGGGAGTTGCTGGGCGGCGTCGGCGACGGCGGGAGCACCGGCGACTCGCCGCTCGCCACTCCGCTCGAGGAGTACTGGCAACTCATGGCCGACCTGCGCGCCGAGGGGAAGGTCCGCGCGATCGGCCTGTCGAACCACGACGTCGCTCTGCTCGAACGCGCGGAGGCGGTCGCGCACGTCGACGCGATCCAGCCGCCGTTCTCGGCGATCCACCGCGGCGCGGCGGCGGAGATCGCGTGGGCCGCGGCGCACGACACCGGCGTGATCGCGTACTCGCCGATGGTCTCCGGACTGCTGAGTGGCACGTTCGACGCCGAGCGCGTCGCCGCGCTGCCCGCCAACGACTGGCGTCGTCACCACCCGGACTTCACCGACCGCTTGGCGGCGAACCTCGCCGTCGCCGACGCGCTCGCCACCGTCGCCGCGCGCCACGCGGTGCCGGTCGCCGCGGCGGCCGTCGCCTGGGTACTGGCCTGGCCCGGCGTCACCGGCGCGATCGTCGGTGCCCGACGCCCGGACCAGCTGGCCGGCTGGACACCCGCCACCGGCCTGCGCCTCACCAGCGCGGACCTCACCCTCGTCGCCGACGCGCTGGTCGCGTCCGGCGCCGGCGAAGGTCCGCTCCGCCCCGCCGCCTGATCCGCGCTGACGATCGTCTCAGCGACGGGCCGGGAGCCCCCGCTCCCGGGCCGNGCCGTCGCCGTGCCGCCCCCGGCGCTCCGGAAGTATTCCTTGACACGAATATTCTTTGCAATGAATACTTCTACCCATGGATCGGATCGCCTCAGCACTCGGAGATGCCGCACGGTGGCGCATCGTGGAGCTCCTCGCCGAGCGGCCCCGATCCGTCGGTGAGCTGGCCGAGCTGACCGGCTCGCGCCAACCGCAGACCACCAAGCACCTCCAGACGCTCGCCCGCGCCGGCCTCGTCGCCGTCTATCCGCTCGGACAGCGCCGCGTGTACGCGATCGAAACCGCACCGCTGGCGGCTCTCGGCGAGCGGCTGCGCGAACTGGTCGCGGCCGGCGACGCGCACGAGGGCGAGCGAGACGTCATCGCGCGGTACCGCGCCGCCGTCGAGGCCGAGACCGCGGCCGCGGACCGGGATCGGTGGGCCGACGGTCGGGAGTTCACGTACGAACGCGCGCTGGCCGCCCCCCGCGACGTCGTCTGGCAGCACTGGGTCGACCCGGCACTGCTGGCGTCCTGGTGGGCGCCGCCGCCGATGACCGTCACCGACTGCCTGCTCGAACCACTTGCTGGCGGGCGGGCCGTCCTGGAGTACCGCGATGCGGACGGGCAGTACCGCTCCGAGGGCACCGTCTCCGCCGCAGCGGAGCCCGGCCATCTCGCATTCGACCTCTCGGTACTGGACGCCTCGGGAGCGGTCTCCTTCACCGGCCACTACGACCTGACGCTCGCCACCACCCCGGGCGGCACCCACCTGCGACTCGGCCTGCGGATCACCGAGACGACCGTCGACGCCGTCCCGTACATCGCCGGCATCGAAACCGGCTGGGGCCAGGTGCTCGACCAACTCGCCGACGCCGTCCGCGCGTCCGCACCCACGGAGGAGAGGAACCCCCACTGATGAGCTCGTCGACCGACCGCACAGTGACCGCGAACCTGAACCTGACCCTGGACGGGCGCTACCACGGCCCCGGCGGACCCGGTGATCTCGGCGCGATCGTCCGGTACGCGACCACCGAGGTCGCGCGGAACCACCTCACCCGCATCTACGAAACCGCGACGACGGCGCTGCTCGGCCGGCTCAACGCCGAGGGATTCCTCGGCTACTGGCCCACGGTCGCCGACGACGAGAACGCCGATCCGCGTGATCGCGGCTACGCGAAGTGGCTGGTCGACGCCGAGAAGGTGGTGCTCTCGACGACGCTGACCGAGGCGCCGTGGGAGCGCACCCGGGTGGTGAACGCCCCCATCGCGGACGTCGTCGCCGAGTTGAAGGCCACCGGGCAGGGCGACATCCTCGTCAACTGCAGCGCGAGCCTCATCAAGCCGCTGCTCTCCGCCGACCTCCTCGACCGGCTGTACCTCATGGTCACCCCGGAGATCGTCGGCGGCGGGCCGCGCCTGTTCGAGGACGGTCTGCCCGCGTCCACCTGGACGATCACCCACCAGGAGACCGGTGAGCTGGGCGAGATCGCGATGGTCTACGACCGCGCGCGCTGACTGCCCCGGTCGGGTTCCGCGAACGACCGGAAGTCCTCGAACGGCGGCTCGAACGACGGAGCGGGCAGGCGCACCGCCCGGCAGCGGGGCACGACCTCGGCAGCGAGGTCGGGGCNTCGGCAGCGAGGTCGTCGCCGACGGCACGAGACGTGCCGTCGGCGAAGGCTCCCGGAACCACCGACCAGCCCAGGTTTCGCTCGTAGTAGCGCACCGCGGAGCGCACGGACGGTGTCCAGTCGTCGTCGAGCACGATCAGACCGCCGGGCCGCACGATCTTGCGCAGGTAGTACAGGTCGACGAACACCTCGTGGAAGCGGTGGCTGCCGTCCACGAACGCCGCCTCGGCGACGACGCCCTCCTCGACGAGCCGGGGCAGCGCGCTCGACGAGGGCTCGGCGACGAGCCCGGCGATCGAGTCCAGCCCCGCCGAGCGGAGCAGGTCCCAGCCGACACCGGCGAACGCCTCCTGCTGGTACGGATCGATGACGACGTGGCGCGCGTGCGGTGAACCGACGGTCACCAGGGCTTCCCCGATCGCCAGGGCGGAGCTGCCGTACGCGAGGCCCACCTCCACGACCGTCCGGACGCCCTCGCGGATCAACAGGTCACGGAGCAGGTCGCAGTCGCGTCCGGGGAGGGCGACGATCTCGAAGTCCCGATCGCGATCCCTGGTCCGGGGTGGTCCCTCGCGCGCGAGCTCGCGCCGTACCGCGCGGATCCTCTCCAGCCGGTGATCGGTCGTCATGGCCCGAGTTCCTCCTTGATCTCAACCGCGGTTGAAGTTTTAGCGTTCTCGGTATGAGCACAGCAGACGACATCGAAGCCATCCAGCAGCTGATCGCCACTGTCGAACACGCGCAGAACAACGAACTTCCGGACGAGTTCCTCGCCCTGTTCCGGTCCGACGCGATCTGGACGACCGGCGGCGGCAAGCGTCTCTTCGGCCTGAGCGAGATCGCGGCGTTCACCCGCCAGGTGCTGCCCGGCGGGATGCAGGGCCAGTCGGTGACGTTCGAGCTGGAGCACCTACTGTTCATCCGTCCCGACGTCGCCGCGGTCAAACTGCGCCAGATCTACCAGACTCCGGACGGGCCGGACATCGGCACCCCGCTCTGGGTGATGGCGAAGGAAGACGGCCGGTGGCTGTTGACCGCCTGCCAGAACGGCGCAGCGCCCGAGGACGAACTGGCGTCGGCGGCCGGTGGCCGACCGATCTTCAACCCCGCGAACTAGACCCCGCGCTCTCCGCCGCGAGTCGCGCGACCACACTGTCCTCCCCCGCGAAGATGCTGCCGCCGCCGCGGACGACGTCGATGATCAGCTGGGTGATCCGGGGCTTGTCGGCCTCGACCAAACCGATCCACTCCGCCGGGGCGTCCGTGTCGGGATCGACCCGGGCGCTCCAGGCGGCGATCTCCAGCAGGATCGGGATCAGCGCGAGCCCGGTCTCGGTGAGGCGGTAGCTCATCTTGCGGGCGTCACCGGCGTCGGGCAGTCGGGAGAGGACGTCGCGCTGCTCCAGGTAGGCCAACCGGGCACTGAGGACGCTCGGCGCGATCCGCTCCTCGGACGCCGAGAACTCGGAGAACGTCCGCTTGCCGAAGTACACGATGTCCCGGACCACGAGCAACGACCACGGATCCCCGAAGGCCTCGAGCCCGAAGTTGATCGGACAGTGGGACTTGCCGGTCGATCGCTTCACGCTGACACCTTGACGTCGCTCTTCGCAAAGGCCTAGCTTGCAGATCACTATCATAATCATAGTGATTGGGAGCAGCGGTGGCCGTCACCCCCGACCCGACCCTCACCGTGGCCGCGCGCCGGACCCTCCCCGCGCCGGTGGACGCGGTCTGGGCAGCGTTCACCGAACCCGACCTCGTCCGCCGCTGGTGGGGGCCGACGGGCTTCAGCTGCCCGGTCGCCCGGATGGACGTCCGGGTGGGTGGCGCGTCCCTGCTGACGATGCGCGCCCCGGCCGAGTACGGCGGTGGCGACACCTCCAACACCTGGACGTACAGCGTCGTCGAACGCCCGACGCGGCTGGAGTACGTGATGCGCTTCGCGGATCCGGACGGGACGACGATCAGCCCGGCCGACGCCGGGATCCCGCCGGGCGTTCCGGACGCCGTGCCGCACGTCGCCACGTTCACCCCGGAGCCGGACGGCGGCACCACCCTGACCATCACCGAGTTCGGCTACACCGACGAGCAGGCCCGGACCATGTCGCAGGTCGGCCTCGACCAGTGCCTGGACAAGCTGGAGGCGATCTTCGCCGGTGCGTGACCCGCCGGGGTCGAATCCCCGGCGGGTTCCCGGTCACTTCTTCACGCGGTACCACAGGCTGGTGGCGTGCGGCGTCTCGTGCACGCGCGGACGCTCCAGCCGGTAGTCGGCGCCGCCCGGGTGGCTGAACAGCCGGACGCCGTCCCCGAGCAGGATCGGCGCGATGAAGACGAGCACCTCGTCCAGCTCGCCGGCTTCCAGGCACTGCCGGGCGACGTCGGCGCCGATGACGCACGCGTATCCGTCGCCGGCCGCGGCCCTCGACTCGGCGATCGCCGTGGCGAGATCACCGACGAACGTGACGTCCTCCACCGGCTCGGGGTGCGGCCGGTGCGTCAGGACGAACTGTGGGCCCTTCCAGGCACCGCCGAACGGACCCTCCTGGTCGGTGCCCGCGTTCGGGTCGTTGCCCCAGAACGTGCGGGCGCCGATCAGACACGACCCGACGTTCGCCACCAGTTCGTCGGCGACGGGGTCGGGCCCGAAGAAGTCCGTCAGCCAGGACATGTCGTCGTTCGGGCCGGCGATGAAACCGTCGAGCGACATCGTCGCGCCGTAGAGCAGCTTTCCCATGGCGGGGAACCTCCGGGGAGATCAGCGGATGAACCGACCCCCGTTGAGACGGCGGTTCGCCGGAAAACTCATCGGTCGATCTCCAGCGGCAACCCGAACACCTCGAACAGCGCCGGGCCGTGGAACGCGGTCATCTCGGCGATGGCCCCGTCCTCGACCTGCATCACCCCGAGGCCGAACGCCCGGAAGACGGTGTCCCCCGGCTGCCGGGTCCAGGTCGCCACCGCCGGCTGCCGGTTCGCCCCGATCTGCCGCGCCGCGAACTCCCCCACGTAGTCCGGCGAGTCCGGGTTCCAGCTGGTGGCGAGCGCGTGCCGCACCGCCTCCCGGCCCCGGAACCACAGCGGCCACGGCGGCATGGTGGCGCGCACGTCCTCGGCCAGCAGATCGGCCACCGCGTGGAAATCGGCGCGCCGGACGGCGTCCAGATAGCGGTTGAGCAGTTGTTGTTCGACCGCGGTCGGTACGACGGCTGCGCGCCAGTCCGACCGGCGTTCCGGCAGGTGCTCCCGCAGCGTGGTGCGGGCGCGCTGCAGCGCGCTGTTCACGGCGGGGACGCTCAGGTCGAGCGCGGCGGCGGTCTCGGACGCCGGCCAGCCGTGGACGTCGCGGAGGATCAACGCGGCGCGCTGCCGGGGCGGGAGGAACTGGAGCGCGGCGAGGTACGCCAGCTCGATCGTTTCGCGTTCGACCACCAGCGCATCGGGCCCGGCGTCGGCGGGGGCCACCAGCTCGGCGTCGGGGAACGGCTCCAGCCAGGGGACGTCGCTGGGCGGCGGCAGGGCGGCCGTCGGCTCCGAGGGGCCGGCCAGGTGGTGCGGCAGGACCCGGCGTGGCTTGCCGTCGAGCCAGTCCAGGCAGGCGTTGGTGGCGATCCGGTACAGCCAGGCGCGGACCGACGAGCGGCCCTGGAATCCGGAGAGGCCCTTCCACGCACGGAGGAACGTCTCCTGCACGAGGTCCTCGGCGTCGGTGTAGGAGCCGACCATGCGGTAGCAGTGCACGCGCAGCTCACGGTGGTGCTGTTCGACCGCGGCGGCGAACGAGGTCTCGTCGAGCGGCAGGGATGGCGGCACGCGGCACAGTCTGCCAGCCCCGTGCGCGGCCGAGGTTGGGCACGCGCCCGATCTCGCCGCGAACCGCCGCGCGGCTGCAGTCGGCGCTGGCACCCTGCGGAGCATGGGTGTGATCCGGCGGGCTCTGGCGGCGCTGCTCTTGGTCGTCGCGTTGTGTGCGGTGGGCAGCCCGGCGCGGGCGCAGACGCACTACACCGGCACGCTGCCGAGCGGCGCGACGTGGGTGGCGGACGTTCCGGCCGACTGGAACGGGACGATGATCCTGTACAGCCACGGCTTCGGGCCGCTGGTCGCGCAGAACGCGCCGAACGACGAAACCCGCACCGCGCTGCTCGCCGAAGGCTACGGGCTCGTTGGTTCGTCGTACTCCGGGCCGTCGCTGTGGGCACTGGAGAACGCCGTGGACGACCAGTTCGGAGCGCTCACGGCGATCTCGTCCCTGGTCGGGGAGCCTCGGCGGACGATCGCCTGGGGAACGTCGATGGGCGGCCTGGTCAGCGCGCTCGAGGCCGAGCGCGGCAGCGGCCGGATCGACGGAAGCCTCACGACCTGCGGGCTGGTCGGCGGGGCGTTGAACCTGAACAACTATCAGCTGGACGGCGAGTGGGCGCTCTCGAGGCTGCTCGGCGTTCCGGTGCCGCTGGTGAACTACCCGTCCGAGGCCTCGGCGGTCGCGGCCGCTTCGGCGCTGAGTGCAGCGATCACGTCGGCGCAGGCGACCCCGGCCGGACGGGCCCGGGTCGCGCTGGCCGCGGCGCTGATCAACACGCCCGGATGGTTCACCGGAGCGGCACCGCCGACGTCCTACTCGGAGCAGCAGGCTCAGCAGGCCGCCGAACTCAGCCAGTTCGTGCTCCGGTTCGTGATGCCGGGCCGCGTCCAAATCGAGCTGGCCGCCGGTGGGAACAGCGCCTACAACGTCGGCGTGAACTACGCCGCGCTACTGCACCACAGCGTGCGGGCGCCGCAGGTGCGGGCGCTCTACCGCTCGGCCGGGCTGGACCTCCGCGCCGACCTCAAGACGCTGACCCGGGACGCGTCGGTGACCGCCGATCCGCGCGCGGTGGCGTCGCTGCGCCGGACCTCGGTGCCGACCGGGCTTCTCCGGGTGCCGGAGCTGACCATTCACACGGTCGCCGACCAGCTCATCCCGGTCGAGCACGAGAACTGGTACCGGAGCGTGGTCACCCGGGCCGGTCGCGCCGGGCTGCTGCGGCAGGGGTACGTGCGGACGACCGGCCACTGCGCGTTCCGTACTGCGGAGACCGTGGGGGCGCTGCGGGTGTTGGAGCGGCGGATCGTTTCGGGGAAGTGGGGGCCGGTGAACGCGTCCACACTGAACACCGCAGCCGGGGGTACGGGGCGGTACGTCGATTTCAGTCCTCCGCCGTTGGTGGGCGCGCGCCGGTGAGGCCCGCTCGAGGCGATGCACGTTCGCGTCCGTCCCAGGGGACGCGAACGTGCATCGCTCACGGTGACGGGCGCGCGGCTGCGGTGACGAGTTCGTCCAGGACGTCCGGGTCGACGGCGTCCAGACGCTTGATGTAGACGCAGCCCTTGCCGACGGCGTGCGGGCCGAGCCGGGCCAGCAGCGCCTCCTTTTCCGGGAAGCCCGCGCCCAGGTAGAGCGTCGTCGCGGCCTTGCGCGGCGAGAACCCCAGGACGAACCAGTCGACCTCGCGGCGGCTGGCGTACTTCAGGCGAACCCGGCCGAAGCCGACGATACTTCCGCCCCACATCGCGCCCGAGTCGCCGGTGACCCGGGCCATCAGGTCACGGACCGCTACCGCGTCGGCGCGACGGCGCTCATCCGGTACCGCGGCCAGGAACTCGTCGACGCTCGCATCGGTGCGGGCGGTCTTCAACGTCGCCATCCGGAGCCTCCTTCGGGTGGGCCCAGCATCCTCCGCAGGCGGATTTTCGGGAAGCCCGCCTCCCGGCGGGGCGGATTCCTTCGGTCGCGGCAACGCCCCATCGCGGAGGCCCTGTCGGGTGGGCACCCGCCCGAAACGGCACCGAGACCAGGGGCGAGTTCTGGCTGACGCGCTGTCGGTGGGCTGGTTGTCGCCGTTTCCGGGTGCCGGCCCGGATGGTTGTGACGCTTCCCGTGCCATGGGACGGAATACATGACAACCACTGCGCGCGCCGCCCCGAAAGCGCGACACCCACCCGGCGCGCCGCCCGGAAGCGCGACACCCATCTCACCCTCCGCCCGGACAGCGCGACAACCACCCGCTACGCGGCCGGGTCAGCCGGTGGCGCGGGCCAGGCGGTTGCGGCGGTGGGCCGCCATTCGCACCGGGGCGTCGGCCCAGCCGTACCCGTCGTACCCGTCGACCCGCTGCACCAGCAGCAGGAACAGCCTTCCGCCGAGGAGCTCGGTCCCGACCTGCAGGTAGACGCCGCCGTCCGGGTGGTCGACGGTGTGCAGCACGCCGAGTTCCCGGTACGCCGCCAGCCGGTCCGGCGGCAGCTCCAGCCGGGAGCCGAGGTCGTCGTAGTAGTTGTCGGGGATCGCGAGCAGCGGCGCACCGGCCGCGCGTGCCGCCCGAGCGGTGGCCAGCACGTCGTCGGTGGCGAACGCGACGTACTGCGGGTCGGCGACGGCCGGGGCCCAGTCGCCGCGCCGTAGCCGGGCGACGGTCAGCGCCAGCCGGACGGTCCGGGCGTCGTCGGTGAGCGCCCGGCCCCGGATCAGCCCGAACGGCGCGGCGAACTCCCCCGCGCTGACCGGCGTCAACCCGAGCACCGAGCGGTAGAACAGCGCCGCCTCGTCGAAGTGGTCGAACGGCTCGGACAGGCCGACGTGGTCGATGCCGGTGATCCCGAAGCCGTCGCCAGCGGTCTCCCCGGTCGGAACGAAGTCGCTGCTCCAGCCGCCGGGGCCGCTCGCGCCGGTGCGGCAGAAGAACAGCGGGGTGCCGTCCGGGGCGCCGACGGCCGCGAGGTCGGCCTCGGCCGGGCCGCGTTCCCGCGGAAGCAGCGGCGCCAGCAGGCGCTGCGCCCGGCGGGCCGCGGCCGGTGGGTCGGCGGACTCCACCGCGAGCGCGCCCAGGGCCGCCGCTCCGCCGCGACTTCCGGCGTTGATCAGGACGCGGGCCCGGCCCTGCTCCCAGCGCTCCACGGGCTTGGTGCGGTGGCGCCCGGTGCGGACGAAACCGAGCGAGTCGAGCACCTCGGCGAGCTGGTCGGCCTCGGTTGGTTCCGCGGTGAGCTCCACGAACGCGTGCCCGGCGAGTGGCGGAGCGGGCGCCGCGACCGGGTCGACGACGACAGCACGGCGCGCCGCGCCCAGGCCGGCACCGGTCGGGGCGACACCGGCCAGGGCAGCGCCGGCCCCGGCCGCGCCGGTCGGGGCGGCGTCGGCCGCGCCGGTCGGGGCGGCGTCGGCGAGTGCGGTGGCCTCCGCGAGGGCGAGCAGGCTTCGCCGGGCGTCGACCGCCGTCGGCACCGGATCGGCCTGCCGGAACACGTCGTTGAAGACCTCGAGCGACAGCGGCCCCGCGTACCCGGCGGCCAGCACCGGACGCAGGAACGCCGGAAGGTCGAACGCGCCCTGCCCGGGAAAGAGCCGATGGTGCCGGCTCCACTGCAGGACGTCCATCGACAGGTGGGGCGCGTCCGCGAGCTGCAGGAAGAACAGCTTCTCGCCGGGGATCTCCGCGATCGGCGCCGGGTCGGATCCGCGGGACAGGATGTGGAAGCTGTCCAGGCAGAGCCCGAGCGCCGGGTGGTCGGCGCGCGCGACGACGTCCCAGGAATGTTCGTACGTGTTGACGTGCGCACCCCAGGCCAGCGCCTCGTAGGCGATGCGCATGCCCCGCCGCCCCGCGCGCTCGGCGAGCGTCGCCAGTTGCTCGGCGAGCCGATCGTCGTCGGTGACCGCGTCCGGCGAGACCGACGAGCAGACCAGCACCGTGTCGGCGCCGAGCTCAGCCATCACGTCGAACTTGCGCTCGGCTCGGCGCAGGTTGGCGGCGAACCGGTCCGGATCGTTCGAATCCAGGTCGCGGAACGGCTGATACAGGTCGACCGACAGCCCCAGGTCCGCGCAACGGACGCGGACGTCTCCCGGGCGCATCGGCGCGGCGACCAGGTCCGGTTCGAAGATCTCGACGCCGTCGAACCCGGCATCGGACGCGGCGACCAGCTTGTCCTCCAGAGTGCCGGAGAGGCACACGGTCGCCAGCGCGGTGCGGAGATGGTCACGACGCATCGGGCGCTCCTCCGGTGTTCGAGCCGCCCGGAGCGTTCTCCGCCCGGATGAGTTCGTGCAGGTGCCGGACCATCCGGTCGGCGTCCGGCTCGATGCCGGTGAACAGCCGCATCGCCGCGACCGCCTGGTGCACGGCCATCGCGCCGCCGTCCAGCGTCGCGCAGCCGGCGGCCCGCGCCACCCGGAGCAGCTCGGTCTCGAGCGGCCGGTACACGATCTCGGCGACCCACAGCTCCGGACGGAGCAGGCGCGCCGGGAGCGGCAGCCCGGGGTGTTCGGCCATGCCGGTCGGCGTCGCGTGCACCAAGCCGTCCGCGTCCGCCAGCAGGTTCTCCAGCGCGTCGACGGGCGCGCCGGTGGTCCGGTCGGCGCCGAACCGGTCGGCGAGCTCACGTGCGCGGGCGACGTCCTGATCGACGACGTGCACCGTGCGCACGCCGAGCGACAGCAACGCGTACGCCGCCGCCGCACCGGCACCACCGGCGCCCAGCAGCACCACCCGGTCGCGGCGGACGTCCGGCAACCCGCTGATCAGGCCGTTGCGGAAGCCGGACCAGTCGGTGTTGTGCCCGGTCGTGCGCCCGTCCGGCTCGAAGACGACGGTGTTCACGGCGCCGATCTCGGCCGCGGCCCGGGACAGCTCGTCCAGGTGCGGGATCACCAGCTGCTTGCAGGGATGGGTGATGTTCAGGCCGCGGTACCCGGCGAGCCGGGCCTCGTCGACCAGGTCGCCGACCGCTTCCGGTGCCCGGTGCAGCTCGTCGAGGTCGAGCCGCCGGTACTCGTAGTCCAGCCCGAGGTGGGCGCCCTCCCGCTCGTGCAGGGCGGGTGAGAGCGACGGGCCGATCCCGGAGCCGATCAGTCCGACGACGACCTGGTCGGTTCCGCGCGAAGTCGTGGATGGGAGGGACACACGCGCTCCTCCGTCTTAATGTACTGGTTAGTTAGTTGTAGCTCACGTCCGCGCCGTTGGGAAGGGGTGCCCATAGCGCGACGCTCTAAGGTCGTAGTCGTTGAACGAAGGAGGACGCGTGACCGCTGCCCCGTCCGAAGACGTGACGCCGGAACGGCAACGCGATGCCGAGCGGACCCGCGCGGAGATCCTCGACGCCGCGACCGAGGAGTTCGCGAGCCGGGGATACGCCGGTGGCCGGGTGGACGAGATCGCCGCCAAGACCCGCACGACGAAGCGGATGATCTACTACTACTTCGGCTCCAAGCAGGGCCTCTATGTCGCCGTCCTGGAGCGGGCGTACGCCGGGATCCGCCGGCTCGAGCAGGCGCTGGACGTCGACCACCTCGACCCCGGGCGGGCCATGCGGGCGCTCGCCGAGCTGACGTTCGACCACCACCAGTCCCACCCGGCGTTCATCCGGCTGGTGAGCATCGAGAACATCCACCACGCCGAGCACCTGCGGACCTCACCGATCCTGCCCGGACTCGCGGCGCCCGCGGTCGACGTGCTGGGCGGCATCCTCGCGCGCGGCCGGGCCGCCGGCCTGTTCCGGGACGACGTCGACGCGCTCGACGTCCACATGATCATCAGTGCGTTCTGCGTGTTCCGGACCGCCAACCGGTACACGTTCGAGGCGATCTTCGGTCGCGACATGCTCGACGAGGAGCGCAGCGCGCACCACCGCCAGATGATCGGCGACCTGGTGCTCGAGTACCTCACCGCCCACGTGGGCCGAGCCTGACCCCGCAACGCCGTGACGACGGGCCATAGCCCGCCCACGCACCTGCAGCCGCGCACCTCGCCCGCGATCCCCGCCCACGAACCCGGCGCGCGAGTCCGCCAGCCCAAGCCCGCGAGCCCGAGCCCCGCGAGCCCCCGGCTTGCGGGCCCCGCACCCGTACGCACGCCCGTGCGAGCCCGCGAACCCCCGAGCCCGCGGGCGAGCTCCCAGCCTGCGGGCCCCGAGCGCCACCCGTCACCTGCCCCGGCCGTTGCGGGAAACCCGGCGCCCACAAAGCGACCCTCTTTCGGGCAGCACCTCTCGGGACGCCGAGGCCAATTTTCGGGAACCACCACACCGGAGGCCGCCGAAGGCCGGTCCGGGAAGCCACCTCGCCGGGCCGCGGAGGCCGACTTTCGGGAAGACCGCCGTACGAACACGGGCGCACCCAGCGGGCGTGCGCGCCAGCCAGCGAACACGCACACTGGCGGGTATCGGGCGCCTCACGGGCGTGGGCGTTTCCCAGGCGGACTGGCGGGCCCACGCGTCGCGGACGGCGCGCAACCGCAGCACGCGAGCCCACTAGCGCGGAAGCCCGGCGGTGCGCACCCAGCGACGCGAGGGCCCGGCGGCGCGGAGGCGCGGAGGCCCGGCGGCGCGG
>NZ_BAAAYN010000002.1:0-64120 GCF_039536245.1 Cryptosporangium minutisporangium
GACAACCACTGCGTGCGCCACCCGGAAGGCGCCACGACCACACGCACTCCGCACGGAAAGCGCCACAACCACCGCATGCGCCACCCGGAGAGCGCGACAACCACCGCGCAGTGGAGCGGGCACAGTGGAGCGAGCGCAACGCAGGGAACACAAACAGCCGACCGCGCTGGCGCAGCCGATCCCCCAGCGCGGCCGGTGGTACACAACCCGACGTCAGGCCGTCGGGATGCCCTTCTCCGGCGGAGTGCTCGCACCCTTGGTGTAGGGCTCGACCGGTCCGTCGCCGGTGTCGGTGACGTACGGCGTGTCGACGAGCGACTGCTTGCCACCCTTGATCACCGAGATCTGGGTGCCGCTGAAGCCGGAGTGGTCGTCCTTCGAGTACCGCATCGGCACCAGCGACGGCCCCTCGAAGCCACCCTTCTCGACCGCCTCCATCAGGCCTTCACGGGTCAGGTCCTTGCCCGCCGCCTGCAGCGCCTGGACGAACGTGTAGCCGACGGCCATGCCGAACAGCGTGTTGACCTCGAACGTCGTGTTGCCGTTGTATTCGGCGTTGACTTCCTTGAACAGCTTCGTCCACGGGTTCGCGGCGTCCAGCGGGCTGGGCAGGTAGCCGGAGGTCACGTAACCCTCGAGCAGCAGCGGCGCCGCCTTGCCCAGCAGGGCGGAGAGACCGACGAAGTCACCGCCGACGCTGCTGCCGACCCACTGCGCCCGGTAGCCGAGCTTCGCCGCCGTGCCGATCGTCAGCGCGGTGAACGGGGTGATCGTCGCCAGCATGTTCACCTGGCAGCCGGCCGCCTTCAGCGCGCCGACCTGCGGTGCGACGTTGGTGTTCGTCGGCACGTAGTTCTGCTTCGCGGCGACCGAGCCGAGCACCGTCTCGGCACCCTTGAGCGCGTCCTGGCCGAAGTCGTCGTTCTGTCCGAAGAAGCAGACCTTCTTGCCGGGGAAGGTCTTCTTGACGTAGTTCGCGAGGACCTTGGCCTCGGTCACGTAGTCGACGTTGAACCCGAACGTGCTCGGGTACTTCTCGGGCTGGTTGAACAGCGCGCTGCCGGAGGAGACGAACAGGTCCGGCACCTTGTTGGTCTTCAGGAAGTCCAGAACACCGCCGTGGGTCGGGGTGCCCAGGCCGTTGAGGATCGCGAAGACCTTGTCCTGCAGGACGAGCTGCCGGACGACCTCCTGGGTCTTGGCCGGGTTGTAGGCGTCGTCGACGATCTTGTACTCGATCTTGCGTCCGTGGACGCCGCCGTTGTCGTTGACGTACTCGAAGTACGCCTTGGTGGCGGACGCGATCTTCGAGTACCCGGCGGCGGCCCGGCCGGTGAGCGGCTGGTGGGTGCCGATCAGGATCGTGCTGTCGGTGACGCCGGGGACCGACGCCCCGTTGCCCGAGGGTGCGTCCTCGGAGCAGGCGGCGACTGAAGCCGCGAGCGCCAGCGCGGCGGCGACAGCGATGCCGCGCCGTAGAGTTCGGAACATGACCGGCCCTTCTGTGCGGTGGGGGTTGGGTGTTACCGGGGGGAACGGCGGCCCAGCTGGCCCAGCCGACGGGTGGCTCGCGAGACCAGCCCGTCGATGCCGCCCGGAGCGGTGGTCATCACGACGATCAGCGCGAGACCGAACACCGCGAGCGGCAAGGTGCCGTCGAGGCGCTGCTGCACCTCGGGCGAGAAAGAGAAACCACGAGTCGCGGCGTCCGCGAGCGGCTGCAGCGCGACCAGGACGATCGCGCCCCAGAGCGCACCGCGCAATCCGCCGAGGCCACCGAGCACGATCGCGAGCATCAGGTTGAGCGAGAGCGTCAGCCCGTAGGCGCCCGGCGAGACGCTCTGCGCGAGCACCGCGAAGAGCGCGCCGCCGAGGCCAGCACCGGCCGCGCTGACCACGAACGCCAGTACCTGGACGCGGGCGACGTGGATACCGGCGAGCGACGCCGCCACCTCGTCGTCGCGGACCGCGCGGAGCGTCCGGCCGAACCGGCTGCGTACGAGGTTCGTCAGCAGCAGCATCGTGACGCCGGCGCCGAGCAGCGCCAGCCAGGCCTGCCAGCGCTCGAACGGGAAGTAGAGGCCGAGCGACTCCGGCGCCGGTGCCATCGCGAACGACAGCCCGGCGTCGCCGCCGAAGAGCCCGTCGAACGTCGTGGTCACCGCCGGGACGCTGGCCGCGACCGCGAGCGTCGCACCGGCGAGGTACGGCCCGTGCAGGCGGGCGGCGGCGACCCCGATCACCGCGCCGAGCACGGTCGCGGTGGCCACACCGGACAGCACCGAGACCAGAAGGTGCCACTGCGCCTCGCCGCCCAGCGCGTCCTGCACCAGCGCGACCGTGTACGCGCCGCAGGCCATCAGCGCGCCGTGGCCGAGCGAGATCTGCCCGTTGAAGCCGGTGAGCAGGATCAGGCCGGGCAGCACGCAGAGGTACGCGCCGATCGTGGCGAGCTGGTAGTTGCGGAACGGCGTGATCTGGTAGGTGGCGATGACCACCACGACGCCGATCACGACCGCGATCAGCAGGTGGCGCAGCAGCGTGTTGCCGCGGCGGACCGGCGGAGCGCCGGCCCCGCCGGCCCGGCGCACCAGACCCGGCACGGTCGAGGCCGCCGGCCGGGGCGTCTCGGTGTTCTCGGCGCTCGCCGTGTTCTCGGTGCTGTCTGCGTCCCCCGGTGCCGTCGCGGACGACGGCACCCCGTTCGTGTCGACCATCTGGGGATTCGCTCCGTTCGACAAGCCGCTCACACCCGCCTCGCCTGGGGAACGGCGAACAGACCGCCGGGCCGCACCAGTAGGACGACGACCAGCAACGCGAGCACGGCCAGCGGCGTCGCGTCGCTGCGGATGTAGCCGCCGACATAGGACAGGAGAACTCCGACGATCAGCCCGCCGATCACCGCGCCGGCCGGGCTGTCCAGCCCGCCGACGACCGCCGCGGTGAACGCCGCCACGAAGATGTCGTCCATCGCGGTCGGGTGCAGGCCCAGCTCGGTCGGGATGACGAGCAGCCCGGCGAGCGAGCCGACCACCGCCGCCAGCACCCAGCCGAGCGTCCGCATCCGTGCGACGTCGACGCCGAGCAGGCGGGACACCTCCGGAGCGAACGCCGAGGCACGCATCCGCAGGCCCAGCGGCGTCCGGGTGAACAGCAGGGTGAGCAGTACGAGCAGCACCGTCACGACGGCGAAGACGAACAGGTCGTACGGGGAGAGCAGGGTCAGCCCGCCCGCGGTGAGCGCCCGCTCGCTGAACGGCGCCGCGAACGCGAGGTACTCGTTGGTGTAGATCATGCCGAGCACCGCCTGCAGCAGCAGGACCAGGCCGATCGCGACCACGATCGCGTTGAGCGGCGGCGCGTCGTGCACCCGCCGCGCCACGACGACCTCGATCACCGCGCCGAGCAGCGCGGCCGCGATGATCGCCGCGGCGAAGCCCAGCCAGTACGAGTCGGTGGCGTTCGACACCGAGTAGGCGACGTAGACGGTCGCGACCGCCATCGCCCCCTGGGCGAAGTTGACCACCCGGGTACCGCGCCAGATCAGCACCAGAGCAAGCGCGAACGCCGCGTAGACAGCGCCCTTGGACAACCCGTCGAGGGTGAGGAAGACAAATCGATCCATGAACTCAGAACCCCAGATAGGCGTGGCGGAGGTCGTCGTCGTCGCGGAGCCGGTCGGCGGGCGCAGACATCACGACCTGCCCGACCGAGAGGACGACGCCGTGGTCGGCGACCGACAGCGCGCTGCGGACGTTCTGCTCGACCAGCAGGACGGTCAATCCGGTCTGCTCGCGCAGCTGGGCGAGCAGCGTCATGATCTGGGCGGTCACCCGCGGCGCCAGGCCCAGCGACGGCTCGTCCAGCAGCAGCAGGGTCGGTCGCGCGACCAGCGCCCGGCCGAGTGCCAGCATCTGCCGCTCGCCGCCGGACAGTTGGTGCCCGACGCTGCGGCGACGCCGGGCCAGTGGCTCGAACAGCTCGTAGACCTCGGTGAGTGCGCGCTTGGCGTCCTGCTGGTCACGGCGCCAGAGGCCGCCGAGCCGCAGGTTCTCGTCCACGGTCAGCTCCGCGACGACGCCACGGCCCTCGGGCACGTGGGCGAGCCCTCGCCGGACCACCTGCTCCACCGGGACGCTCCGCAGGTCGGTGCCGTCGAAGACGACCCGCCCGGCGGTCGGCCGCAGCAGCCCGGAGAGCGTGCGGAGCAGCGTGGTCTTCCCAGCGCCGTTCGCTCCCAGCACCGCGACGATCGAACCCTTCTCGACCGTCAGCGTGACGTCCCGCAGGACGCCGACCGGGCCGTAGCCGCAGTCCAGTCCCTCGACCTCGAGCAGTGCCGCCATCAGCTCGCCACCGCTTCCGCGCCGAGATAGGCCTCGGTGACGGCCGGGTTGTTCTGCACCTCGGCGGGGGTGCCTGCGGCGATCCGCTTGCCGAAGTCCAGGACGAAGATCTGGTCGCAGACCGACATCACCAGGTCCATGTGGTGCTCGACGAGCATCACGGCGCACGGCTGCTCGGACCGCTTGGGCAGCGTCCGGATCAGCGCGGCGAGTTCCTCGACCTCCTCCGCGCCGAGGCCACCGGCCGGCTCGTCGAGCAGCAGCAGCCGAGGCTGGGAGACGAGGGCGCGGGCCAGCGCGACCTTCTTCTGCATCGCGTACGGGAGTGCGCCGGGGTAGGCACCGGCGAGTGCGCCGACCTCCAGTTCGTCCAGTGTGGCCAGCGCGGCCTCCCGCAGCCGACGCTCGTCCCGGTCGCTGGGCGGCAGGCCGAACAGCGCGGATCCGAAACCGGCCCGGGACCGTCGGTGGGCGCCGACCATCACGTTCTCCAGCACGGTCAGGCCGGCGAACAGGCCGAGCCCCTGCAGCGTGCGGGCGATGCCGGCGGCGGCGAGCCGGTCCGGACGCGGCGTGAACGGACGCCCGTCCCAGCGCATCGAGCCGGTGGTGGGCCGGACGAACCCGCAGACGACGTTGAACAACGTCGTCTTGCCCGCGCCGTTGGGGCCGATCACCCCGACCACCGTGCCGGGCCGGACCTCGACCGAGACGTCGTCCAGCGCCACCAACCCGCCGAAGCGGACGCCGACGCCGTCGACGGTCAACCCGCTCGCGTCAGTCACCGTGCTCCTTCCCCATACCAACCGACCGCCGGGGCGAGGTCGGTTTCGGACCAGATACCGCGTGCCCGGCTTCGGGCCGACGGCGCCGCGAGCGGAGCGTCGACCACCGACCACGGGACCCCGGCGCGGTTGGCCAAGACGGTTCGTCCGGCCAGCCCCGAACCACGCCGGGACAGCAAGTAGCCGACGAGCTCCGGCACGGTCGCCGGGCTCCGCAGCGGCATGACCGGGCTGCGTCCGCGGAGCTGGACGGGGAGCGCCGGTGTCTCCGCGGACGCGGCGCCGAGCAGCGCCGGGGGCGGCAGGACCGAGATCAGCCGGGTACCGGTGCCGAACTCGTCCTGCAGCCGGGCGGTGAAGCGGCTCAACCGGGCAGCGACCATCGGCGGCCACGCTCCGTCACGGGTGAGCCGCGGCTGGAACAGCGTGATCGCGGTGCCGCCGCCGTAGTCGCCGCTCCAGGCCAGGTCGGCCTTGCGGATCCAGCCGGTGGGGTGGTTCGCGACGACGCCGTCCTCGGCGCCGACCAGCGTGCGCACCACGGCGGCGTCCACGACGTTGATCAGGACGTCGATCCGGCCGAATGCGCCCAGCGTGCGCTCCACCGCGTCGTCCTGGTGGTCGACGTCGTCGGGCTCGCCGATCAGCGCGGCGACCCGCCGCCGGTCAGCGGTGCGCAGTGCCGAGCGGAGGGCGAGCGCGTCGGCGTCGGTCGCACAGACCCGGTGGCCCTGGGCGAGGAGGAGGTTGGTGATCGCGCGTCCGACCGGGGAACCGGCTCCGTTCACGAGAGCGGCGGTGCGAGTAACGGACTTCATCGCGGCCTCCCCCATCAGGTCGACACAGTCGCGTCGAAAGATCTGACGCGGCGTGGCGGAGCGCGCGTCCGATCGCCGGGGAGCGCCATTCGGCGATCAGCGTCCACAGCGACGAACGAATACTCGGTGACCAGCGCATCTGGGCGCATCGGCGATATTGCCGGTGTAGGTATTGACCGATTCGCGGCCTCTGGCCGCGGGGGAGGGTGCGGCTCAGTCCTCGTCGGAGAGGAGGCGGACCAGCTCCACCCGGGAGCGAACGCCGAGCTTCACGAAGATGTTCCGCATGTGGTGGTCCACGGTCCGCGGGCTCAGGTACAGCTGCGCGGCCACCTCCCGATTGGTGGCGCCCTGCGCGACGATCCGGGCGATCGTCTGCTGCTGCGCGGTCAGCCGGCTGTCCAGCTGGGTGGCGCTGGGACGGACCGACTCACCGGTCGCCCGGAGCTCGCCACGGCACTGCTCGGCCCAGGACGCGGCGCCGAGCCGGTCGAACGTGTTGTAAGCGTTCCGCAGGTGGGTGCGCGCCACCGACGGGCCCCGGCGGCGGCGCAGCTCGCGGCCGTAGAGCAGCTCGGTCCGCGCGCGCTCGAACTCGGAATCGGAGAGCAGGTGCAGGCCGAGCGCCTCCTGGAAGGCGTCCTCGGCGTCCGCCGGATCTCCTGCCACCAGCGCCTGGCAGCGGGCGAGCAGCGCGCGGGCGGCGGCACTGCCGGTGTTCGTGGCCCACCGGCCGAACAGCTCGGTCGCCTCGACGGCGCCGGCCCGGTCGCCGCACCGCACCGCGGCCTCGACGAAGTGGGGCGCGGTGAGCACCCGCCCGGTGACGTACCCCGGCCCGCCGCCCGCGGTGGCGAGCGCGCGGAGCCGACCGGCGGCATCCGAGGCCCGGCCACCGGACAGGTCCCGGTGAGCCAGTGCCCAGGACGCCAGCGAGTGCGGCATCGCCAGCCCACGCTCCGACGCGGTCATCACCGCCGCGTTCGCGTGCATCAGACCGGTGTCGTCGTCGCCCTGGAACATCGAGAACAGCGCCAGCATCGACCGGTGGAACGCCACCGAGTTCTCCAGGCCGGCCTCCTGCGCCAGCCGCAGTCCTTCCTGCGCGGACGCCAGCGCGCCGTGGTAGCGGCCGAGCCAGAGCTGGGCGAACGTGGCCAGCTCGAGCGCGCGCGGCACCAGCGCCACCTCACCGCGAGCCCGCGCGGCGGCGCCGGCGCGCTCGGTGAGGCTGTAGGCGCGGGCCTCCTCGCCGAGCATCAGCGCGGCGAGCGTCGCCCAGGTCATCGCGGTCGGATCGTCGGTACGCGGCACCAGCTCCAGCACGTTCCGGAGCCGCCGCACGGCCTCGCCGTGGCGTCCGCGGAAGAGCGCCATCATGCCGGCCGCGTACTCGAACATGAGTTCGCGGTCGGGCGGGTCGCCCCCTTCCCGGAGCGCCAGCGCACGCAGCGAGATGTCCACGTACCGACGCAGGTCGCCGGTGAGGAAACTGGCCTCACCAGCGTGCAGCAGGGCCACCACCGCGGCGGTTCGGTCGCGACCGGCCAGCCGGGCGGCCGCCGCGATCAGCGTCTCGTGCGCCGCGGCGGGTGACCCGGCGCGCAGCTCGATCTCACCGCGCAGCGCGTCACGCATGCCTCCGGTGACCGATCCCCCGGCTGCGGCGGGTACCGGGCGCAGCCGGGTCAACAGGACGCCGGCCCGGTGCGGACGCCCGGCCAGCCAGGCGTCCCTGGCCGCCGCGAGCAGGTGATCAGCGCGGGTGCCCTCGTGCGTGCTGAGTTCCGCGGCCCGCTCCGCGGCGAGCGACGCCCCGGCGTGGTCGCCGCGCTCGCGAACGTCGGCGGCGGCCTCGGCCAGCTCGACCGCGAGCAGCTCCGGCGGCGCGTCGGCGGCCGCGGCGACGTGCCACAGGCGGCGCAGCCGGTAGTCGGGTTCGCCGGTGTCCAGCGCCTCGGCGATCCGACGGTGCACCGCGCGCCGGGCGTCCGGCGGGACGCTCCGGTAGATCCCTCCGCCGACGAGCGGGGTGCGGAAGCGCATCCGGCCGTCGACGACGTGGATCAGGCCCGCCGCCTCGGCCGGCTCCAGCGCGCTCAGCCCGTGCCCGTCGCCGGCGCGGGCCGCGACCGCAGCGAGGACGTCGAGGTCGAGGCCGTCCGGGTCGGCGGCGACGACCAGCAGCAGCTCGCGGGTCGCGGCCGGCAGCGCACGCACCCGCGCCTCGTAGACCCGCCGGCTCCGGCTACCCCGGGGAAACTCCGGGGGCAGCGGCGCGCGGCCGCGCGCCTGCTCGACCGAGAGCGCGCCGGCCAGCTCGCGCAGCGCGAGCGGCGCACCCGCGCAGAGTCCGACCAGCTCGATCGCCACCTCCGGGGTCAGCCCGGACGGCGCGAACTCGGCGAGCAGCTCCTGTCCCGCCGCGATGTCCAGCCCGGCGAGCGGCATCCGCTCGACGCCCGGCAGCAGCGTGTCCACCGGCACCCGATCGGTGGCCGCCGCGAGCAGCACGACGTTCTCGGTCGCCACCCGGCGGGCCGCGAACGCCAGCACGTCCCGCGACGCCGCGTCCACCACGTCGACGTCGTCCACGCAGCACAGGACGGGTCGGCGCTGCCCGGCGAGCACGAGCAGGTTCAGCACCGCGACGCAGAGCGCGAACCGGCTGCGCGTCTCGTCCACCCCGGTCTCCAGGACCCGGCGCAGCAGCACGGCCTGGGGTTCCGGCAGCTCCTCGATGTCGTCGGCGAGCGGCATCAGCACCTGCTGGAGCGCGGCGAACGACATGTCGGACTCGGCTTCCACGCCTGCGGTCGCCAGGACGGTGAGCTGCGCCGCGCCGGCCGCGTCGGCGGCGCGGCGCAGCAACGCGGTCTTGCCGGTGCCGGGAGCGCCGTGGACGAGCAGCGAGCCGCCGCCCTGGCCCTGCCGCACCCGCTCGACCAGCTCCTCCAGGCGACGCAGCTCCGCGTCCCGACCGGGAAGCGAGCGGGGGCGCGACGGTGAGACGACCGGAACCATAAGAGGGATTGTTACCTCCGAGTAAAGAGACCGTCCTCCACTTCGCCACAACCCGGCCCGATTACAGTGCGCGCAATACGCCACAAAAAGGGCAGGAGTGCGGAATGCGGCCGGATGGCGGACACCCGATCACCTCGGCACGGCAGTTCCGCCGGATCGCGTCCGCGGTCGCCCTGATCGGCGTCGTCGTGCAACTCGTGCTCACCAGCTACTACCTGGGCGTGGCGCACGCGCCGAAGCCGCACCGCCTGCCGGTCGGCCTGATCGCCACCGACGCCCAAGCCGCGGAGCTGCAGAAGGAGCTCAATTCGGGCGGCAGCTACCGGGTGACCCGGTACGACTCCGCCGCCGACCTGGTCACCGCGGCGAAGCGGCGCGACGTCTACGGTGGCCTGGACTTGAGCGGCGCGGCACCGCACCTCTACCTCGCCACCGCCGCCGGGCCGGCCGCGGCGACCGCACTCAAGACGACGTACAGCGCCGTGCTCCAGCAGCAGACCGCCGCGTCGGTCGCGAAACTCGCGGCTGCGGGCGACCCGGTGCCGGTCGCCACCGTCGAGGCGCTCACCTCCCCCGGAGCGGTCACCGACGTGACGCCGCTCCCGGCCGACGACCGCAACGGCGGTTCGCTGGGCATGCTGGTGCAGGCGCTCGCGCTGGGCGGCACCGTCGCGTCGCTCGGGCTCGGCCGGTTGATTCCCCGGGCGCGCCGGTCCTGGCGCCGCGGGGTCGGGCACCTGACGACGCTGATCGTCTACGCGCTCGGCTCGGCGGCGATCGTGCTCTGGTCGATGAGCTGGTTCGGCGTGGGCGCCGACGCCGACCACTCGACGCTGTTCTGGGCGTTCGGCCTGGTGTCGCTCGCGATCACCGGCTCCACCGCCGGGCTGGTCGCGCTGATCGGGCCGGCCGGTGCGGCGGCGGGCTTCTTCTACTTCGCGATCGGCACCGTCATCTCCGGCGCCAGCATCCCGCCGGAGTTCCTGCCGACCTGGGGCCGTCAACTCGGCCAGGCCCTTCCCACCGGCGCCGGCACGCAACTCGTTCGGGACAGCCTGTACTTCCCGGACGCCCCGCTGGGCCACCCGCTGCTGGTGCTCGGGCTCTACGCGGGCCTCGGCGCGCTCGCGATCCTCGTCACGAACATCCTGCCGAACCGGTCGAACCGCACCGCGGAACTTCCGATGCCGGGAACCCAGCCCAGCACGCCCGGCGAGGACCCGACGCGGACCTGAACTAGAGCCACTTGTTCCGGCGGAACAGCACCCAGAGCACGCCGCAGAGCGCCAGGATGACGACGCAGACCCCCCAGAAGCCGTACGGGACCCCCGCCCCCGGGATGCGCTCGAAGTTCATTCCGTAGAGGCCGGCGATCGCGGTCGGCACCAGCGCGATCGCGGCCCAGGCCGAGATCCGCCGCATGTCCTCGTTCTGCCGCATCGCGGTGCGGTTCTGCCGCACGCTCACCTGCGCCAGGTCGGCCTGCAGGATGTCGGTGAGCAGCTTGTCGTAGTTCTCGATCGCGTCCGCCACGCGCAGCAAGTGGTCGTGGACGTCCCGGAAGTGCGGCCGCAGCGACGGATCGACGAGTGTGGTCTCCGGCTCCGACAGCCGTTGAACGGCTCCAGCCATCGGCTTCACCGCCCGGCGGAACTCCAGCACCTCGCGCTTGAGCTTGTAGATCCGCTCCGCGTGGTCGTTCTCGTCCCCGCCGAAGACCTGCGACTCGATCTCCTCGATGTCCACGTCGATACCGGCGATCGCGTCGGCGTAACCGTCGACCGCGAGGTCCATCACCTGGTAGAGGACCCCGATTGGCCCCTTGCGGCTCAGCTCCGGCTCGCTGTCGGCGATCGCTCGGACCCGAGCCGGGACGTCGGTGTGGCCGTGCCGGACGACCACCACGAACCGGGGTCCGACGAACAGCGCCAGCTCGGCGACGTCGACCACCTCGTCGGCGTCCACGTACCGCACGGGTTTGACGATCGCGAACAGGACGTCGTCGTACCGCTCCAGCTTCGGTCGCTGGTGGGCCCGGACCGCGTCGGCCACCGCGAGCGGCGGTAGCCCGAACCGCTCGGCCACCTCGGCGAATTGCTCGGCGGTCGGGTCCTTCAGTCCGATCCAGACGAAGCCGGGCCGCTCGCGCAGCGCGCGCGGCGTCTCGTCCAGCGGGATCCGGCCGGACCTCCTGGCACCGTCGACGTAGCGCGCGCAGTCGACGATCGCGTGCTCGGCGGGCCGGCCGAGCGGTGGGGACGGGGAAGCGGCCGGCGCCGGGGCCGGGTCCAGGAACCGAGCCAGTCGACGGAACGCAGAGGCACGCACCCGCACAGCGTAGGGCTGCCGCGAATTCACGCGCCGGACGCCTCCGACCCTTAAGGTGAACAGCCCGTTCTATCCCGATGGAGGCAGGTATGGACCGCATTTTGGACCGCCGGGCGCTGCTCCGCGTCGCGGTCGTGGGCGGTGGCGCCGTGGCGTTCTCCGGCGCGCTCTGGCAGGACGCGTTCGCCGCGGTCGCGCAGCCCGGACCGAGCCCGTACGGGGACCTCGGCCCGGCCGACGCGAACGGCGTCCAGCTCCCGGCCGGCTTCACCAGCCGGGTGATCGGCCGCTCCCGTCAGCGGGTGGGCACGACCGGGTACGTGTGGCACGACGCGCCGGACGGCGGCGCGTGCTTCCCGGACGGCTCGGGGTGGATCTACGTCTCGAACTCGGAGGTTCCGCTGGTGGGCGGCGCGTCCGCGGTGAGGTTCGCAGCGGACGGCACGATCACCGGCGCCTACCGCATCCTCTCCGGGACCAGCGTCAACTGCGCCGGCGGTGCCACTCCCTGGGGCACCTGGCTCTCCTGCGAGGAGGTGCCGTGGGGCCGGGTGTTCGAGACGTGGCCGGGCGGCGGGCGGAGTGGCGTCGCGCGCAGCCGGATGGGCCGGTTCAAGCACGAGGCCGCGGCCTGCGACCCGGTCCGGAAGGTCGTGTACCTCACCGAGGACGAGACCGACGGCTGCTTCTACCGGTTCATCCCGGACACCTGGGGCAACCTGGACACCGGTCGGGTCGAGGTCCTCTGTGGTGCCGCCGATCTCACCGACGGCCCGGTCACCTGGCGCCCGATCCCGGACCGGGACGGCCTGCCGATCCCGACCCGGCTGCAGGTCGGCGCCGCGAAGCACTTCAACGGCGGGGAGGGCTGCTACTACGCCGGCGACGTCTGTTACTTCACGACGAAGGGCGACAACCGGGTCTGGGCCTACGACGCGGCCGCGCAGCGACTCTCGCTGGCCTACGACGACTCGCTGGTGCCCGGTGGAGCCGCGCCGCTCACCGGCGTCGACAACATCACCGGGGCGGCGTCCGGTGACCTGTTCGTCGCTGAGGACGGCGGGAACATGGAGATCAACCTGATCACACCGTCCGGCGTGGTCGCCCCGTTCGCGCGGGTGACCGGGCAGTCGGGGTCCGAGCTGTGCGGTCCGGCGTTCAACCCGGCCGGCGACCGGTTCTACTTCTCGTCCCAGCGCGGCACGACCGGCCAGTCCAGCGGCGGAATCACCTACGAGGTGCGAGGGCCGTTCCGGCGTTGACCGGCGCAGCGAATCGGGGCCCGAGCAGCGCTCGGGCCCCGATTCGCTGCGGTACCGCCGCCGCCTCGGATCAGCTCTGCTCGCGGCCGGGGAGCTGGGCGTCGACCCCGGCGTACTCCTGGCCGGAGAGGGACTGGATGACCGCGACCAGCTCGTCGGTGCGCTCGCGCAGCACCTCCCGGCTCGGCGGTGTCTCGTCTTGGGGCCAGGTCATCGGCGGCGCGAACCGGACCGTGACCCGCCCGGGGCGGGGGAACTTCGCTCCGGGCGGCGCCAGCTCGAACACGCCGATCGTCGCGCACGGCACCACCGGGGCGCCGGTGGCGGCCGCGATCCGGGCCAGGCCGGTGCGGCCGCGGTAGAGCCGGCCATCCCGGGTCCGGGTGCCCTCCGGAAAGATCCCGACCACGCGCCCCTCGGACAGCAGCCGGCTGGCAGTGTTCAGCGCGGCGTCGCCCGCCGACGCGCCTCCGCGGATGACCGGTACCTGGCCGGTCGCGGTGAAGAAGTATCGCTTCCACCGGCCGCGCAACCCCGGCTCGGTGAAGTACTCGTGCTTGGCCAGGAAGCTGATCCGCCGCCAGCGGACGACCAGCGGCAGGAACAGCCAGTCGAGGTATGAGACGTGGTTGCACGCCAGGATCACCGGCCCGCGCTTCGGCACGTGCTCGATGCCCTCGATCCGAGGCCGGAAGTACAGGGTCATCGGCAGCGTCAGAAGCACCTTGAAAACCCAGTACAGGTAGCCGCTCCGGTCGACCGGGGCCTGGACGGGAGCCACCGGGGTCGGTTCGGTGGGTGGGAGCGGCAGCTCTGCCGGCATAGGGGTCGGCTCTTCTTTCTGATTACCAGGGTTAGCAGCGCAATACCTTAACGCGGCTGGGTACGCAGGTCACCCGGTACGGGATCTATCCCACGCTGAGGGACGCCGTGACCACATACCGCACGGACCGGTCAGCTGACGTTGAGATAGTGCTCGAGACCCGCGATGTGGAGCGCGACCCGCGCGTGCCGGGAAACCGCCTCGACCGTGGCGACACAGCCAGCCGCCCGCGCGGCGTGCTGCACCCGGACCAGGAACGCCATTCCGTGCGAACCGAGGAAGTCCACCTCGGTCAGGTCGAACCGGACGTCGATCGGCTGGGCAGCGACGACGCTGCTCACGACGGCGTCGAGCCGGGGTGCCAGCACAGCGTCGACCGCACCGGTCAGGCGAATCCGCAGCAGGCCGCCACCGTTCTCGACGCGCACGGAACCCGGCCGCTCGACCGGCGGCAGCGTTTGCGGCACCGTGGTGGCACGCGATACACCGTCGGCGCGCGGCGCGCCAAAGGTCGTTTCGCCAGGCGGGGCAAAGCCCCCGGCGTCCGACCACGCGCCTGAACCCACTGCCGGCCTCCCGCTCGTGATCACCGTTATCCGGTACATCTTGGCGTAGGATACCGCTGTGACCTCGAAAACGCCGGGTTCACCGCCAGAAGATTATCCGGTACATCCGTCCGCGGATGGCCGGCGATGAGCGATGCGGTCACGGTCGATTCCGCCGTCGAGTCGTACCTGGCATCGCCCCAGTGCGCGAACGAGAACACCCACCGCGCCTACCGCAGCGCCCTGGACCGGGTCGCGGGCTGGCTCGGCGGCCACCGGCCGCTGACCGAGATCGGCGAGGAAGAGCTCACCACCGCACTCCGCGACCTGTGGGGCAGCGCGGCGGCCGCGACCTGGAACCGGAACCGCGCCGCGGTCGCCGGGTGGCTGGCCTGGTGCCGCGCGCGAGGCCAGGACGCCCCCGCGCTGCCGGACGCCGTGGAGCGCCGGCCGGACGAGACCGGGCCGACCGCCGTCCTCGCACGGGACGCGATCGAGCGCCTGCTGCTGCGGCCGGACGTCCCGCTGCGGGAACGGACGCTGTGGCGCGTGCTCTACGAGACGGCCGGGCGGGCGTCGGACGTCCTCGCGCTCAACATCGAGCACCTCGACCTCCGCCGACGCCGCGCGGGCGAGCTGCGGTGGGACGCCGGCAGCGCGCACCTGCTCCCCCGGCTGATCGCCGGCCGGTCACGCGGCCCGCTGTTCCTCTCCGAGCGGCGGCCACCACCGGCCCGGCGTCCTCCGCGGGCGGATCTGTGCCCCTACACCGGACGCGCCCGGCTCGGTTACGACCGCGCCCGGATCCTGCTCGACCAGTACACCCGGACGCCGGACGGCGCACCGGGTTGGGAGCTGCACCAGCTACGCCGGTCCGCGCTGGCCCATCGCGACGCCTGACATCCGCCGTTCCCGCACCTCCGGACGCTGCCGCGGACAGCTGGCGCACTTCGCGACCTCCGGCGACGCCGCACCAGGCACCGCGTAGATCAAGCAGCACGACGAGCGTCGGAGGTACGGCCCGGCGCCGGGGATCTCGACGAACCGCGGCATCGGCAACCCGCCCACGGCCGCGACCCGTTCCGCGAGCGCCTCTCCCGCGGGACCGCGAGCGACGTCCAGCGCGCGGTTCGCGACCGAGTCGCTGGCGACCGCGCGGAGCGCCCCCTCCCCCACGCCGCTGACCCGGGCGAGCGGCGCGATCACCGCGCCGAGCGCCGGCCCGGCGGCGGCGGCCAGGACGTCCGGGCCACGGCCCAGCATCCGGGAGGCACGCACACCGGCGACCGATCCGTGCGCCAGCTCGAACGTCACGTCGTCCAGCGCGGGCACCCAGCCGGTGACCAGTAACCCGACGATCGGCCCGGCGACCAGCGTCGAGCTGGTCGAGTACCACCACAGCGTTCCGGCGACCCGGCGGGACGCCCCACCCCACCGGCGCGCTGATGCGTCGACCTGTGCGGATAACCACTCCGGGTCGGTCAGTAGCGATCCGGGCAGGCGCGGCCCACCACCCGGCGCGACGGTGTACGCGAGCGACGGCACGGAGATCGCCACCCGCCGGTACAGCTCGTCACACCGGACCACCACCCACCCCCACAGCCGTCGATTCGCGCAGCACCAGCCTGCACGGTCGCACGTGGTGCCCGGGAGCCGGCTCCCCGTTGATGGCGGCGAGCAGCAGGTTCGCCGCCGCGCGACCGAGCCCGTCGAGATCCATGTCGACGCTGCTCAGCGGCGGCTGGCAGGCCGAGACCATGACGTCCCAGTTGTCGAAGCCGACCACCGCCACGTCCTGGGGCACTCGCCGGCCGGCCGCGCGCAGCGTGTCCACCACGCCCCGCGCGATCTGGTCGCTCCCGGCGAAGACCGCGTCGAACGCGGTGTCGTCGGCGAGCAGCATCCCGGCCGCCTGCCGTCCCCACGCCTCGCTCCACTCGCCGAACAGCGGTGGACGGACCAGCGACGGCGCCGCCGCCTCCGCGCGCACCTGCACCGAGTGGTGGTGCTCCGGCCCGGTGACGTGCACGATCCGACGGCGGCCGGTGGCGAGCAGGTGCTCGACGGCCTTCACCGCTCCTCCGGCCTCGTCCGGCACGATCGAGCAGTCGGCCGGGTCGGTGGAGCTGACGAACGCGTAGACCACGGGCACCGGCAGGCCGACCCCGAGCGGCGGCCGCGCCTGGGCCCGGCGGCCGGTGACGATGATGCCGTCGACCCGCCGGGTGAGCAGCGTGCGCAGGTAGTACTGCTCCCGGATCGGGTCGTCCCTGGCGTCGCAGAGCAGGACCGACATCTGCCCCGCCCCAAGCGCGTCCTCGGCGCCGAGCATCAGCGGAATACTGAACCGCCCGATGCTGTCGGTGGTGATCATGCCGACCGTGTAGGTACGGCCGGTGTTCAGCGTCCGCGCGGCCGCGTTCGCCTGGAATCCGAGCCGTTCGGCCGCCTCTCGCACGCGCTGGCGCGTCTCCGCCCGGAGCGAGCCGCGATCGTTCAAAGCCTTGGACGCGGTGCCCACCGAGACGCCGGCCAACGCGGCCACGTCGCGGATCGTCGCGAGTCGATCCGGTTTCCGCACTCGTTTCCTCCGTGGCAACGGTCCGAGGTTTCGCACGGAGACTAACCCAAGACAAACCCTCGTTGACACGCCCCGGTGGGGCTTCCTATTCTCGGCGGCAATCGGTTTCCGAGATTTCCGTTTGTCCGCTCCGACCGCCCTTCGGCGCAAGGTGTTAACGCTCACATTTTGGTTCTCCTCCAGCGCACGTCCCGGCCCCCACGTCCAAGGAGGCACGATGGGCCAGACCCGATTCCGGCGCGGGCGAGCAGTGCTCGCCGCAGCCGTCTTACTGCTCGCCGCCGCATGTCAGAGCGCGGGCGACACCGAAGCGTCCGGTGGCACCGACGCGAAGGACGACGGCTCCACGATCACGATGTGGACCCGCGCGCCCACGGCCACGTTCACCCAGACGCTCATCGACGCGTACAACAAGAGCCACGAGAACAAGGTCAAGCTGACCGTCATCCCCGCCGACAGCTACCAGCAGAAGGTCGGCTCGGCGAGCGGTGCCAAGCAGCTGCCCGACATCCTCGCCACCGACGTCGTCTACGCGCCGAACTACGCGTCCAAGGGCGTGTACCAGGACCTCACGGCCCGGGTCGACACGCTCTCGTTCAAGGACACGCTCGCGCCCGCGCACATGAAGACCGCGACCTACGAGGACAAGGTCTACGGAGTTCCGCACGACATCGATCTCTCCGCGGTCTTCTACAACAAGGTGCTGTTCCGGAAGGCCGGCCTGGACCCGGAGAAGCCACCGACCACGTTGGACGAGCTGTACGCCCAGGTGAAGAAGATCGACGCGCTCGGCAAGGGCGTCGACGGCTACTTCTTCGGCGGCGCCTGCCCCGGCTGCACGCTGTTCACCACCTGGCCGATGATCTGGGCCTCCGGCGAGACCGTCCTCAACGAGAAGGGCACCGAGTCCACCGTCGACAACCCCACCGCGGCGAAGGTGTACGAGCTCTACAAGAAGATGTACCGCGAAGAGCTCGTGCCCACCGCGGCGAAGAACGAGGGCGGCCCGACCTGGGTCCAGGCGTTCACCGAAGGCAAGATCGGTATCCAGCCACTCGGCGCCACCGCACTCCAGACGATGAAGGAAGGTCCGGCGCTCGAGATCGGCGTCGCACCGATACCGGGTCTGACCGGCGGCAGCAGCTCGTTCGTCGGCGGTGACGTGCTCGGCATCAGCTCGAACAGCAAGAAGGCCGACCAGGCCTGGGACTTCATCTCCTGGACGCTCTCCGAGGAAGCCCAGGTCGAGGTCATCGCTAAGAACAAGAACATCACGGTGCGCAGCGACCTGGCCGACAACAAGTACGCCAAGCAGGACCCGCGGCTCGGCACGTTCAACGATCTCGCGAGCAAGGGTCAGACGCCGATCTCGGTCAACTTCGGCAAGACCTACAACGACCCGAACGGCCCGTGGACAGCAACGATCATCGACGCGGTCTTCGGCACCGGGAGCTCGGCGGACGCGCTCGCCAAGCACAACCCGAGCATCACCGAGTCCCTGTCCACGGGCGGCTAGGTATGGTCACCACTCTCTCCCGCCCCACGGACACGGCCCGGCGGTTCTCCCGCCGGGCCGCGCCGGCCGGGCTCGGCCGCAGCCGGGCCCGGCTGGGATGGGCCTACTCGGCCCCGATGGCCGTGATCGTGCTGGTCTTCTTCCTCGTGCCGCTGGTCCTGATGTTCTGGATGTCGGTCAACCACTGGCCGCTGCTCGGGGCGTCCTCCCCGAACGGCGTGGAGAACTACGGGGCGCTCTCCGATCCGCTCTTCGTCCGCGCGCTCTGGTTCACGGTGAAGTACACGGTCGTCACGACGATCGTGCTGAGCCTGATCGCGTTCGGGATGGCGCTGCTGGTGCAGGAGGCCCGCCGCGGCGTCGGCTTCTTCCGCACCGTGTACTTCCTGCCTGCCGCGGTCGGGCTCGCGTCCGCGAGCCTGCTGTTCTACGGCCTGTTCAACACCGAGTCCTCGCCGTTGAACACGGTCCTGGACTGGGTGGGCATCGGCCCGGTCGATTGGCTGGGGACGAACGGCAGCGCGCTGTCGTCCACGGTCGGCATGATCACCTGGCGTTTCGCCGGGTTCTACATGCTGATCCTGCTCACCGGTCTGCAGAGCATCGACCCGACGCTCTACGAGGCGGCACGCACCGACGGGGCGACCCGCTGGCAGACGATGCGGCACGTCACGCTGCCGCTGCTCCGGCCGACGCTCGCGCTGATGATGGTGCTCTCGGTGACCGGCTCGCTGCTCGCGTTCGACCAGTTCTTCATCCTCACCGGCGGACGGCACGACACCGCCACCGTGGCGATCGACATCTACCGCGAGGCGTTCCTCTCCCAGGACCTGGGGCGGGCCGCCGCGATCTCGGTGGCGCTGCTGATCGTGCTGATCCTGATCAACGGCGCCCAGCTCCGGCTGCTGCGGCGGAAGGAGGGGGCCTGATGCCCCGGAAGGTCGGGTACTACAGCACGTCCTCGGCGCTCGCGGTGCTGTTCCTGCTGCCGATGATCTGGACGCTCTACTCCTCGGTGCACGGCGTCCGGGCGGCCGACGGCCGGGACGGCTGGGGCGTGGCCAACTACGAGCGGCTGGTCGCGTACGGCGACGGGCTGTGGTCCTACGTGCTGAACACGCTGGTCGTCGCGCTGGTGACGGTCGCGGTCACGGTGGTGGCGACGACGCTCGGCGGCTACGCGGTCGCCCGGTTGTCGTTCCCCGGCAAGAACCTGCTGTTCCTGGTGACTCTCGCCATCCTGATGGTGCCCTACACGACGATCCTCATCCCGCTCTACATCGTCCTGGGCTGGCTCGGCCTGCAGAACTCGCTGATCGGGTTGGGCCTGGTGCTGGCGATGTTCCAGCTGCCGTTCGGGCTGTTCATGATGCGGAACTCGTTCGAGGCGCTGCCGCCGGAGCTCGAGGAGGCGGCGCTGATCGACGGGTGCACACCCGGCGGGGCGCTGCGGCGAGTGCTGCTGCGGGGCGTCGCCCCCGGCATGGTGACCGTCGCGCTGTTCTCGTTCCTCGCGTCCTGGAACGAGTTCGTGGCACCGCTGATCTTCCTGACCGACGGCAGCAAGTTCACGTTGCCGGTCGCGCTGTTCAACCTGCAGTCCGGCAACCTCGGCTCGGTCGACTTCGGTGCGTTGCAGGCGGGCGTGGTGACCGCGGCGGTGCCGTGCGTCGCGGTGTTCCTGCTGCTGCAGCGCTACTACGTCAGCGGCTTCAGCGCCGGCGCCCTCAAGGGCTGAGATCCACCTCGAAGGGAACCACCATGCAAGCACGCTCGGTAGAAGCCGGTCGAGAAGAATTCATCCGCGTCGCCGCCGGCCCCGCCGCCCCGACCTCCGGCACGCTGCAGCCGCTCGACCTCACCGCCGTCACGCTCGACCCCGGCGGGCTGCTCGGCGCCTGGCAGCAGCGCAACTCCACGGCCACGCTGCCGCACTGCATCGACCGGCTGGAGACCAGCGGCGCCGTCGACAACCTGCGGCGCGCGACCGGCGAGGCGTCCGGCCAGTTCCGTGGCATGTGGTTCGCCGACTCAGACGTCCACAAGACGCTGGAGGCGGCTGCCTGGGAGCTCGGCAGGCGCCCCGACGCGAACTTGGAGCGGTTCGTCGAGTCGATCACGGACCTGCTGGAGCGGGCGCAGGACGCCGACGGGTACCTCAACTCGTACTTCCAGGTCGACCACCGCGACCAGCAGTGGGCCGAGCTGGTCTGGAGCCATGAGCTGTACTGCGCGGGCCACCTGATCCAGGCCGCGGTGGCCGCGTCCCGCGCCGGCGCCGGTGACCGCTTGCTCGGAGTGGCCCGCCGCTTCGCCGACCTGCTGGTGAAGCGGTTCGGGCCGGGCGGGACGGACGCCGTCTGCGGGCACCCGGAGATCGAGACCGCGCTGGTCGAGCTGTACCGCACGACCGGCCACCGCCCGTACCTCGACCTCGCGGCCCGCTTCGTCGACCTGCGCGGACGCGGCCTGCTCGGTGAGGAGCCGAAGTTCGGCGCGCAGTACTACCAGGACCACGCGCCGGTCCGGGAGGCCGACGAGGTCACCGGCCACGCGGTCCGGCAGCTGTACCTGCTGGCCGGCGTCGTCGACGTGGCGGTGGAGAACGGCGACGCGTCGCTGCTGGAGGCCGCCGCACGGCTCTGGGAGTCCGCGTTCGACACCAAGACGTACGTGACCGGCGCGCACGGCTCCCGGCACCGGGACGAGGCGTTCGGCGACCCGTACGAGCTCCCGTCGGACCGCGCCTACGCGGAGACCTGCGCGGCGATCGCCAGCTTCGCCTGGAACTGGCGGATGCTGCTGGCCACCGGCGGCCACCGGTACGCCGACGAGCTGGAGCGCGTGCTCTACAACGGCATCGCGTGCTCCACGTCGCTCGACGGCACGCACTTCTTCTACTCCAACCCACTGCAGCTGCGCACCGGCCACGACGGGTCGCACGAGGACGCGCCGTCGCAGCGGTTGGACTGGTACTCGTGCGCGTGCTGCCCGCCGAACCTCGCCCGGCTGGTGGCGTCACTGCAGTCGTACGTCGCCACCACGACCGACGCCGGCGTGCAGGTACAGCTCTACACCGCCGGCCGCATCGCCACACCGCACGGGGAGATCACGGTCGAGACCGACTACCCCTGGGACGGCCGGGTGACGCTGACCGTGTCCCCGGCGGTGCCCGGTGCGACGTGGACGCTGGCGCTGCGGATCCCCGGCTGGTGTGCGTCGGCGACCCTGGACGGGGTGCCGGTCACCGGCGAGTACGCCGAAGTACGCGGGGCCTGGGAAGCCGGCGAGACGGTACAGCTGGAGCTGGCGATGCCCGCTCGGGTGGTCGCCGCGCACCCGCGCGTCGACGCGGTCCGCGGCTGCGCCGCGTTGCTGCGCGGACCGCTGGTCTACTGCCTGGAACAGACCGACCTGCCGGACGACGTCCTGGTCGACGACGTCCGGCTGGACGCCACGGCACCGGTCGACGCGGTCCCCGGCGAGATCGCTCCGATCGTGCTCACCGCCCGGGGCACCCACCACGACCCCGGCGACGCGCCGCTCTACGGCCCGCCCGCCGCGGCGACGGGTACGCCGATCCCGCTCACCGCCGTCCCGTACTTCCTCTGGGCGAACCGCACACCCGGCGCGATGCGCGTCTGGATCCCGCGCGTCAGCTGAGCGCCGCACCCAGTTACGCCGAATCCGTCCCCACGGCGCCCGTGGAGACGGATTCGGCGTCAATTCGCGGAGAGCGCGGCGGTCGGGCGGCCGGCGGTCGTCGTCATCAGCGCGTCGATCGCCGCGCCGAGGGTGGCCAGCTTCTGGGTGTAGCGGCACTGGCCGCCGTACGCACCGACGAAGTCCACGTAGGTGCAGCCCAGGTTCGTGAAGACCGACACCACGTACCGCCGTGGCTTCGCGCCGGGCAGCGCGGTGACGATCCCGGCGTCCGCACCGGCGCTGGGCACCAGGCCGGTCTTGTGCGCGAACTCCACTTCCGCGTCGTCCGCACACTTGCGCACGTCGCCGGTGTACCGGCGGTCCTCGACGCGTACCTGCCCGGTGGCCCGGTCGGTCCAGCGCGTCGGCACCCGGTGCGGGATGCCCTGCGCCGGGTAGTCCTGCCCGCACCAGTTCGCCGTGGACAGCGCCTGGTTGAGGCCCTGCTCCTGCAGCGTCTTCCGGACCACGGCCCGAGAGGAGCGGCTGAGCACCTCGGTCGTCACCGGATCGCCCTTCGGTGTGCGCCACAGCGTCCCCGGCGCATCGGTGAACAGCAGGAGCAAGCGGGACGTGTCCAGCGCGGTCATCGTGAGGCCCCAGAACGACCAGCCGCCGCCGTCCGCCGGATCGGTGTCGACCACCCGGAGCGTCGTCAGCCCGAGCGACCGGAGCGCGCCGTTCATCGGGTCGATGCCGTCCCGCTCGTGCAGCATCATCAGCAGCGCGCACGTCGCGGTGTTGCTGGAGTACGTGATCATCGCGTCCAGCCACCAGGAGACCGGGTGCTTTCCGGGCTTGCGTCCGTCCGGGCAGGTCGCTTTGCGGGGCCGGTAGTCGTAGACCTCGTCGTAGCGGACACCACCCTGGTCGGCGAGCCGCGCGACGCCGAACGCCACGATCAGCTTGAACACCGACGCTGGGTAGGGCGTCATGAACTCCAGCGGCGCGCCGCCGCGGCCGGTGAGCAGCGGCTCGGTGGACTTTTTCGCCGCCCACGCCGAGTTGCTCCAGTGCGTCCAGCGGACGCCGGGCGCGGACAGGTCGGTCGTCACCGGCACCGCCACCCCCTGCGGGTGATCCTGGGAGAGCAACGTGTTCGCCGCCGCCACCGGGCGGCCGGCGTCGTCGAGCTCGATGACCGCGACGTCGACGTTCGGCACCGCGGGCGGACGGCGGCCGGTCTTCGCGTTCACGACGTCGCCGAAGCGCTGGTCGTCGACGATCTCCCGCAGCCGCTTCCCCAGCCACGCCGAGCGCGCCGCATCGGGTCCGGCGGTACCAGGAGCGGCGCTCGGCAGCGGGTTCGCCGGGGTCTCCGGCACCACCGGCGCCGCGGCGCTGCGTTCGGGTTCCGGCTTCGCGTCGGCTTCGCAGGCGGTGAGGACGCCGCTCGCCAGGACCACGCCCGCCAGCATCGACGCGAGCACCGGCCCGAGCCGTCGCGCCCGATGCATTCGCCCTCCCGCACGGCCGGAATCTGCGGCATCCATCCTGAGCGCATTGAACCAGCGTGAATCCAGGTACGCCGAGGAACACGCGGACACTTAACGCAGAAGCGACACAAGCCCTCCACCGGACGACTTCCGCGAATCGGCCCACCGCATTGGTATCGCTGTTAACTTGCGGAGTCTCGGCGACGCCGCGGGACCGGATCGCCGCCGTCGTCCGACGAAGGGCGTCCGGAGATGACCGACTCCGCTCTCGACCTCGCACCCGGCCGGCCGCCGCTCACCCGACTCTGGCGCCGCTCCCTCGACCGGTACCCGGCCACCGGCCCCCGGCTGGGCTACCTGGCGATCGTCGTAATGGCGACCGTCGCGCTGCACTACGCGCTCTACGTCCACGGCGCGGTCGCCACGCGCGTCATCGCCGAGTACGACCTGACGTTGCGCTACTTCGTGACCGTCGCCGTCGCCGGCAACGCCGCCGGTGCGCTCGCCGCCGGGGTCGCCTGGGCCGCCGGGCTCGCCGACCGCTGGGGCCGGGCGAACGTGATCGTGGGCAGCCTGCTGGTCACCGCGCTGATCATTCTGTTCGGACTGCCCCACGTTCCCGGCCGGACCGGCTACCTGGTGCTCTTCAGCGCGTTGAGCTTCGTCGAGGGTGTGGCGCTGGTGGCCACCGCGGCGCTGACCCGGGACTTCTCGCCCCGGCTCGGGCGGGCGACCGCGATGGGGTGCTGGGCGCTCGGCCCGGCGCTCGGCAGCCTCCTCGTGACCACGGTCGCCAGCCGCACGGTGCCGACCCACCCGGACTGGCGGTTCCAGTTCACGATCTGCGGCCTGGTGGGGCTCGGTGTTTTCGTCGTGGCCCTGCTCGGCCTGCGCGAGCTGTCACCCCGGCTACGGAACCAGATGATGTCCACCCTGCGCGAGCGGGCGCTGCTCGAGGCCCGGGCGGCGAGCACCCACCCGAGCCGCCCGACGGATGACCACCGGCGCCGGACGCTGCGGAGGGACATCGTCGGCCCGGCGCTCGGGATCAGCGCGTTCCTGGTCTTCTCCTACTTCGCGGCCGGGCTCTTCGTCGCCTACTTCGCAACGCGGTTCGGCTACTCCGAGGCCCGCGCGAACGCCCTCGCGACCTGGTACTGGGTCGCGACCGCGCTCGCGCTCGTGGTGGCCGGCGTCGCGTCGGACGCCTTCCGGGTCCGCAAACCGTTCCTGATCCTCGGTGGTCTGATCAGCGCAGGCGGCGTCGCGGTGTTCGCGCTGCGGACGACGGAGCCGGAGACCGGCTACTACACGTTCGCAGTCCTACTGGTCGGAATCGGCGTCGGCGGTGGGATCGTTCTCTCCGTCTGGATGGCCGCGTTCACCGAGACCGTCGAGCGGCGCGATCCGGCCGCCACCGCAACCGGGCTCGCCGTCTGGGTCGGCGCCCTGCGCGGTGTGGTCGCCGTGTCGCTCGTCGGGCTGATCGTCGCGGTTCCGTCGGCCAATGCGCTCGTCGACCGCGGGCCGAGGCTCCAGGAGATCGCCGCGCGGTACCCGGCCGAGTTCGCCACGGCCGCCGAGCTGTCCCCGCCGACCGCGGACGCGCTCGCCCGCTACCCGGACGCTGCGGTGGTGGAGACGATCGCGGTCGCCGAACTCACCGGTCTGCCGGTCACCACGGTCGGGCCGGTGCTGATGACCCAGCGGCGGTACGCGCAGGAGTTGGAGACGTACCTGGCGGCAGTGCCCCGAGGCCCCGGCCGATACTGGTTGAGCGGTCCGAACGACCCGAATCCCTGGGCGACGTTCCTCTGGTACGTCGCTGGTCTGCTCGACGTCGACACGATGACCGCGCAACACCGGCTGAACGCGTTGGACGCCGTGTACGACGCAAACTTCGGCGGGGTGGCGGAGTACGGCGAACAGGTCACCAAGGCGGTGGCGCGGCTGGCGGCGCTGAGCGCAATCCCGGCGGACGATCTGGCCTACCTACGGGAGCACGGCCCGGACGTCGCCCAGGCACTCCGGGCCGCGCCGCACGAGTGGCAACGCTGGTGGTGGATCGTGTTCGCCGGCCAGCTCGTGTTCCTGCCGTCGGTGTTCCTGCTCGCCGGGCGGTGGAACCCGGCCCGGGCGATGCGCGAGGCCGAGCGGCACGAGCAGGCGGTCGTCCGTGAACTCGCCGCGCTCCGGACGACCGGGGGGTGACGGACCTACGTCGACGTCACCCCCCGGCGGTCCTGCCCGGGCATCCGCGCGGCGCCCTGCCCGGCTCCGCGCGGCGCCGCACGGGCGCTACCAGGGTCCCTCTAGGCGTAGACGTTGAGAACGGCGCCGGTGGAGGCGAGGACCAGGGCGGCCTGTTGGCGGGCGGCGTCCGCCTGGCGTTCCTGGGTTGCCGAGGAACGCTGCTGCGCGCCGACCTCGGCGACGCGCTGCTGTTCGTCGGCCCGTTGCTGACGGACGGCGCTGTTCTGTTCGGTCCGGCCCTCCCCGGCGGCGCGGAGGGCGGCGTAGGCCGCGGGACGGGGATCGATGGGTCCGGAGATGGCGAGGCTGGACATCATTGCTCCTGGCGGGACGGGCCGCCCACTACGGGGGCGAGAAAGGGGGAAATCGGGCGCATTCGACGCGGGGGTGCGTCGCTCGGGAGGGGGCGCCTCACGTGTAGACGTCGAGCTTGGCCTTGGCCTTGGCCTCGGCTCTGGCCGCGTTGAGTTCCGACTGGTCCTTGGCGACCTCGGCCCTGGCGTCCTTGAGCTCGGCGACCGCTTGTGCGGCGGCTTGCGCCTTGCGGTCGGTCTCGGCCTTCCGCTCATCCACCATTTGCTGGTCCAGCTTGATCTGCCGGGTTGCGTCGTCGACTCGAGTACTGCTGCCCGTCGACCGGGCTGGGGCGAACAGCGACCCGGGTAACGCGGTGCCGACTGAGCTGGGCGCGCCTACGGACATCAGGAACCTCCTTGGGGCAAGCCGGCCGCGGCATCCGTGCCAGCGGTCCGAGAGTGTTGCAAGAGAGGTGTCGGCAGCGCGGAGAGCCGAATGAGAGGTCGTTCCGGGAATTTTTTCATCCGGTCCGACACGACGAGCCGGGCTCCTCCGATCGGAGGAGGCCGAGTGGGCCGCTACTGGGCCGTCACCGGCGCCTGCGCCGGCGAAACCGCGTCGCTCGGAGCCCCGATCGCCCGCAGACGTGCGGTCATCGACTCGTCCAGCGTCTCGGCCACCTGCAGCGCCGCGACGTTCGCGTGCACCTGCTCCGCGTGGGTCGCACCGGTGAGCAGGCTAGCGACAGCCGGATTGAGCAGCGGAAACGCCAGCGCCAGTGCGGCCGGCGAGACCCCCGACTCGGCAGCCAATGCGGCCAGCTCCGGGCCGGCGGCCACCGCGGCGGCCAGCTGCGGTTCGGTGAGCGCGTCCGGGTGCCGCCCGTCCGCCCCGGTGTCGTACTTGCCGGTCAGTACGCCACCGGCGAGCGCGGCCGACGCCACCACGGCGGCGTTCGCCGCCGCCAGCGCGCGAATCAGATGGTCGTCCTCGACGACGTCCCGGTGCACCAGGCTGTACGGCAGCTGAGCCGCCGACGGGCCGGGCCAGCCCCGCATGTCGGCGATCTGCGCCGCCTCCAGCACCTGCGCCGCGGTCCAGTTCAAGACGCCCCAGGCGCGGGCCTTCCCGGTCTCGAGCAGCGCGACGATCCGCTCGACCGCCTCGGCCACGTCCAGCCCGTCCGGAGGCGGCGCCGCGTAGACCAGGTCGACGTGGTCGAACTCCATCCGCGCCAGCGAGGCGTCCAGCTCTTGCTCCGGAGACTGCTCGGGCCAGAACTCCCACCACAGCTTGTTGGCGACGATCGCCTGCTCCCGGGGCCACCCGGCGGCTCGGAAGAGCTCGCCGAACACCACCTCGGAGTAGCCCGTGCGCATCGGCGCGGCACCGGTCTCGTCGTCGTATCGCGCGTCGTCGAGGAACGTGATTCCGAGCTCGCGGGCCGCCCGCAGGACCGCCACACCCTCGTCCCGGCTGATCCGCTCGAACGTCCGCCACGAGCCGAGCGCGAGCCGGCTCACGGTGACTCCGGAGGCGCCCAGCGCCCTCGTCGGCATGTTCACGGTCTCTCAGTCCTTCCCGGCCCACGTCCGGGCACCGCCTGGCACCCACACTACCCTGGGTGACGCCGAGCGGGTGTTTCGGCACCTCGTGCGGCGATCCCCCGGAACGCGGAGCGACGGTCAGGGGTTTCCGGTGGGCGCCTCGGCCGATCGCGGTGCGAGGTCCTCGGCCAGGCGGCCTTCCAGCCAGGGCAGGGCGGTCAGCATGGCGCCGACGACCGTCGTGAGTGCCACCAGTAACAGGACGAAGAACATCGCGCCTCCCGGAGGACGTCCGCGGCCCGGCGCCGCGTCGTCCCGAGCGTTACCCCGGCCCCCGCGAATTGATACCTATCCCTGGCGTGTCACCGCATCCCCGGCGTGTCGGTCCGAACTGTCCAATCCAGACAACAGAGTGCCGACGTCATCGGGGCGCGTCGCCGGTCCCCCACGCCCCGGGGAGGCCCAGCGCCCGGGAGACTCCCCGCGCGGCAGCCTGGACCGCCGGGGCGAGCGCGATCGGCTGGGCACCGTCGGAGTGCACGACGAGCGAGATCGCGGCCACTACCGAGCCGTCCGCTCCGCGGATCGGCGCCGCCACGGAGAGTGAGTCCATCGTCACCTGTCGGTCGCTCACCGCGAACCCCCGCTGCCGAACGGCGGCCAGCGCCCGACGGAGCTCGTCCGGTGCGGTGACCGTTCGCTCGGTGTACCGCTCCAGCGGCCGCGCCAGCACTTGCTCCTGGACGTCGGCGGGCGCGTACGCGAGCAGGACCAGCCCGACGCCGGTGCAGTGCATCGCCCAGCGCCCGCCGACCCGGGTGCGGACCCGGACCGCGTGCCGGCCGGTGATCCGCTCGACGAACACCACCTCGACGCCGTCCCGCACGGCCAGTTGAGCGTTCTCCCTGGTCACCTCGTAGAGATCTTCGAGGAACGGCAGCGCCAGCTCGCGCAGCCCCAGACCGCGCGGCGCCAGCGAGGCCAACTCCCAGAGCCGCAAGCCGATCCGGTAGCGGCCGCTGTCGTCGCGCTCCAGCGCGCCGCACGCCGTGAGCTCACCGGCCAGCCGGTGCGCAGTGGTCAGCGGCAGATCGGCGCGCCGGGCGATCTCGGTGAGCGTCAGCCGGGAGTGGTCCGGGCCGAATGCACCGAGCAGGATGAACGCGCGCCCGATCGACGAGCGGGAGAGACGGCGGGAACCGGCGGGAGCCACGGTTATCCATCGTGGCACTCCTCAGCGGCCAGGGCGCCGATGCCGGGTCAGTGGACCGCGGCCAGCGCGCGGGCGTGCTCCAACTCGCGGACGCGGGGCAGTACCTCGCGAGCGAACACCGGAAGGTCGGCCTCGGGGTCGGCCAGGTCGAGCACGACCAGGCCGACGCCCGACCGCCCGTACTCCGCCAGCCGCTCGGCCACCTCCTCGGGCGTGCCGTGGATGCCGGTCGGCGCCTCTCCCGACGCGGGTCGGAACGTCACCGCGGCCGCCACCGCGAACCCGACGTCCCGGCCGGTCGCGGCGGCCTCACCGTCGAACGCGGCGAGGCGCGCCGGCACCTCCTGCGGGTCCAGGCCCGGGTGGAGGAACCAGTCACCGGTCCGGGCCGCGAGCGACGCGGCGGCTCGCCAGCCACCGGAGACGACGATCTCCGGCGCCACCTCCGGCTGGACGCTGGGGCGCAGCCCGCGGACGCGGAAGTGCTCCCCCTCCACGTCGACGCTGTCGCCGGCCCAGAGCCCACGGACGATCCGCGCGAACTCCTCCGCCCGCCGATCGTCCGGGTGCGGACCGCTCCGGAGATCGATCGCGAACCGGCCGCCGGACAGCCGCCCGGCCACCGCACCGAACCGCGCCAGCAGGGCGGGGTGCCAGGCGGCGACCGAGATCGGGGCGACGACGGTCAGCCGCTTGGCCGCGCCGAGCAGAGCGAGCGTCGTCTCGCTGGACAGACCGGCGTCACCGCCGCTGAACACGTAGTCGAGACCGAGGATGTCGGCGAGCGCGGTGAGGCGGCGAGCCTGGGCGACCGCGGCGTCGCGGTGGACCGAGGGCGACAATTGCGGGCGGCCGGTCCGGCCGACCGGGATACGGATGCCGAACAGCAGTGGTGCGGGCACGAGGATCTCCTTGGAGAGAGCGGTGTCGGTGAGTCGGGACGGGACGGGTCGACACGGACCGGCGACATCGGAGTCCCGGCGCGCCGGGCAACCTCGAAGAGCTCACCCCACCAAGTTACTCCTAATTCCTATCGGTTAGCTAGGGAATTGACGGCGCCCCGCCGGACGACTGTCGACAGCGCGTAGTAGGTTCGGCGCCGGGCCCCACCGGGCCCCTACTGATCGGCTGGACGCCGCACGAGCCGGGAGGACGCGGGTGGTCGACGGACTGGCGACCGCGGTGACGGTCGTCGCACTCGCGCTGGCGGCCTGGGCGCTGATCGAGGTGCTCCTCGGCAAGGCACCCCGCAAGCCGCTCCTGATCGGCGTCGCCGGGCTGGAGATCCTGCTCGTGGTCCAGGTGGTGGTCGCGGTGGTGAAGTTGGCTACCGACCGGACCCCCGACGAACTGGCCACTTTCCTCGGGTACCTGATCGCCTCCCTGATCATCCTGCCGGTGGGCTACTTCTGGGCGTGGTCGGAGAAGAACCGCTCGGCGACCGCGGTGGTCGGGGTGGCGTGCCTGGTCATTCCGGTGCTCGTGCTCCGGATGAACCAGGTCTGGGACGGAGTGGGCGTTGCCTGAGACCGAGGCACCGCCGACCGGGACCGCACACGGGCCGGGACGCGTCCTGGTGGCGGTGTACGGACTGTTCGCCCTCGCCGCCGGAGCGCGCGCCGGCGTCCAGATCGCGACCCGCTTCACCGATGCGCCGATCGCCTACCTGCTCTCCGCGTTCGCCGCGCTGGTGTACGTGGGCGCGACCGTCGCCCTGGCGCGGTCGGGGTACCGCTGGTGGCTGGTTGCACTGCTCTGCTGCTCGATCGAGGTGGTCGGCGTCCTCACGGTCGGCACCGCGAGCCTGCTGATCCCCGAGGAGTTCCCGGACGCGACGGTCTGGTCGGACTACGGCGCCGGCTACGGTTTCGTCCCGCTCGTCCTGCCGGTGCTCGGCCTGCTCTGGTTGTGGAAGGCCCGCCCGGAGCGCTGAGGCCGGCCTGCCCGAAAGGCCCGCTCGCGCGAGCGGCCTGCCCCCGAAGCAGGGGGCAGGCCTTTCGCCGGATTGGCCAACCGCTACCGGGCTTCCTATTCTGGCTCCGATCGCCCCTACTACCGGCTCTGCCGGCTCCGGTGGAACCACTGCCCGCACAGGCGCGGAATCGTGCCGTAGCGCCCCCGGGGAGCACGATGGACACGAGTCGGGCCTTCGTCGGACGCGGTCCGGAGACGATGATCCTGGCCGAGGCGTGGCGAGCGACCCTCTCCGGCGACCCCAAGGTCATCAGCGTCACCGGGGCTCCGGGCACCGGGAAGACCCGGCTGGTCGAACACTTCCTCTCCTGCCTGTCCGGTGTGTCGACGCTCTGGCTGGCCGCTGACGAGAACGAGGTCGAGCGGCAGTGGGAGATCCTCCACCAGGCCGTCGCCCGGCTGCCCTCGTCGGCGACCGCGGACTCGATCCGGACGCCGGACCCGCAGGCCAACCCGGTATTCGTCGGCGACGCACTCGCCGCCGACCTGCGCCGCACCGGACCGACCGCGGTGGTCGTCGACGACGCGCACTGGGCCGACCGGGCCTCGATCGAGGCGATCCGGTACGCCGCCCGGCGGATGCACTCGGCGCCGGTGCTGGTCGTGGTGATCCACCATCCGCCGGGCGCGGTGCGACGGATCCCGGACGGCCGGCCGAACCCGGGACTGCCCGATGGGTGGCGCCGGATGGTGGAGTCCGACCGTGGCGTCGAGCTGGAGCTCGGCGGACTCGCGCCGGACGAGCTCATGCAACTCGCGGCGCTGGAGGGCCGCGCCGGGCTGTCTCCCGCCGGTGCGGCGCGGCTCTGGCAGCTCACCGACGGCAACCCGCTGCACGTCCGCCACCTGCTGCCGCAGCTGTCGATGCGGACGCTGGCCGCGGACGGCAGCCCGTTGCCTGCGCCGCACTCCATCTCCGCGACGATCGCCTCCCAGCTGGCGACCTGCCGCGCACCGACCAGAGAGCTGGTGTCGGCCGCTGCTGTGCTCGGGGAACGCTTCCGGCTGGCCGACGCCGCCACCGTCGCCGAGCTGGCGAGCGAGCCGCTCGCCGCCGCGACCACGGAGGCGCTCGCCGTCGGCCTGATCGTCGAGGCACCGGGCAGCGGCGGGCGGGAGTTCGCGTTCGCCGACCGGCTGACCCGGTCGTCGCTGTACCACGACCGAGCGCTCGCCTATCGCCAGGAGCTGCACCGGCGGGCAGCGCAGCTGGGCGGCCGCAACGCGCTGGAGCACCGGCTCACCGCCGCGGCGGGCGGGGTCGACCCTGAGCTGGCCGACGACGCCGAGCGCGCCGCCCGGGAGCGCTGGCGACGCGGGGAGCTGACCGCGGCCGCGGCGCTCTACCGGCACGCGGTGGAGCTGACGCCGCGCGGGCGGGTGCGGTTCGCCCGTGTCCTGACCACCGTCGAGGCGTTACTGGTGGCCGGCGACGCGGCGGGCGCACAGGACTACGAGAGCGACGTCGCCGCGGCGCCGGAAGGGCCGTGGCGGAACTACGTCGCCGGTTACCAGCTGCTGCTCTCGGGCCGGCTCCCGGAGGCCAAGGCCCTACTGGACGAGGCACTCGCCACGGTCCGCACCGCACTCCAGCGCCCCGGGTTGACGAACCCCGCGGAATCCCTCGGCGAGCCGACGCCCGGCGGCCTGCAGGCGCGAATCGCCGCGCAGTTGGCGATCATCGCGATCCTCACGCTCGATTACCGGGACATGATCCGGTACGGCGTCGAAGCGGTCGAGGCGCCGGCGACCGAGCCCTGGGTCGCCGCCTACACCCACTTCGCCCGCGCGATCGGCCTCGCGCTCTCCGGCCGGGCCGAGGAAGCCGTCGCCACCCTCGCCGACGCCGACGCCCCGGGCGCGGCCGGTGCGCTCGACGCGCTCTGCGCCCGCGGCATCATCGCGCTCTGGACCGACCGCCTGGCCGACGCCGACCGCGACCTACGGCAGTCGGTCGCGCGGGCCACCGCGGGCGAAGCCCTGCGCATCGGCCAAGCCCTGGGTTACCTCAGCGAGGTCGAGTACCGCCGCGGCGAACTCACCGACGCCGTCCTGCACGCGGAACTCGCGCTCGGCGACGCCGAGGAGAGCCTACGGATCTGGGAGTACGCGATCCTGCACGCGCTGGCCTGCTATCCCCGGGCCGCCCGCGCCGAGTGGTCGGCCGCCGACGCGCACGTGCGCGCCGCGGCGCACTGGGCCGGCCTGATCGGCGCAGGCACCGGCCTCGCGTACGCCGCCGCCGGGCTCGCGGCGATCGCGCAGGCCAAGGACGACCCCACCGCGCTGCTCGCCGCTGCCTCCGACATCGAGAAGCACTACGACTCGCAGGAGCCCGGCACCCACCTCTTCGGACCGCTCCGCGCGGACGCGCTGGCCCAGCTGGGCCGGCCGGACGAGGCGAACGCCGCGCTCGCCGACTACCTGTCCAAACTGGCCCGGCCGGAGCGACGCTCGGCCCGCCTCGGCGTCGCCCGGGTCCGCGCCCGGATCGCGCTGGCCCACGGCCGCAACCGCGACGCCCTGGCCGCGTGCAGCGAGGCGCTCGCGCTGGCGACCGAGATCGGTCTACCGCTGGAGGTGGCCCGGATCAACCTGCTCACCGGTCGCTGCCTCGCCGCCCTGGATCGCCGGGCCCCGGCCGTGGCGGCGCTGCGGACGGCGCTGCTGCAGGCGAAGGCGATCGGCGCCACCGCCTACGCCACCCAGGCCACCGACGCCGCCCGCACGCTCGGCCTCTCGATCTCCACGCCCGAGGCCGTGTTCTCCGGCCTTACCGCGACCGAGCTGAGCATCGCGCGGCTGATCGGCGCGAACCGCACCAACAAACAGATCGCCGTCGAGCTCTCGCTGAGCATCAAGACCGTCGAGGGGCACCTCACCGCGATCTATCGCAAGCTCGGCGTCGGCGGCCGAGGCGAGCTCCGGGAACTCGCCGCCCGCCCCTCAGCCGGCTGACGCCGTCCGCAGCGGCCCCGCAGCTCACCCCAGGGTTGCCGTGCCGGATTCCCAGGGTCGAACCCGGAAGACAACGGGGGGTCGGCGTTCCTAGGCTGGCCCGGTGTGGCAGCGACGGGGGCCGGGATGCGTCTCATCATTGAGCTGAGTCAGACCGCTCAGGGTCGGCTCGAGGGCCGTGTTGTGCAGCCCGGATCGTCCAGCGAGCTGCCGTTCGAGGGCGTGATCGAACTGGTGGGGGTGCTCGAACAGCACCTCCGGGCCGGGAAGACCCACACGAGCCGGACGCCACCCCAGGGTGAGAACGGGGAAAGTCCCGGGCTCGACTCCGTTCCGTAGCACCGGCGGTCACCGTAGGTTCAAACCGCACCACTCAGGCACGGGCCGATCAGCATGGGGCCGCTCCGGCCCGGCCTGAGGGGTGAGGCGGGGGATCCGGACCGGGGGGGCCGGCCTGTTCGGTAGGCGCCGGCGCGAAAGGCGCCTACCGTGCAGGCCCCGCACGACTCCGGCTCACGCGACCGGCGGGCGTTTCGGCTCCGACCGGGGCAGGCAGACGATGAACCGGGTGTCGCCCGGCACGCTCTGGACGCTCAAATCGCCGCCGTGGCGGTTCACCACGATCCGCCAGGAGATGTCCAGGCCGAGGCCGGTGCCCTCGCCGACCGGCTTGGTGGTGAAGAACGGCTCGAAGATCCGTTCCTGGATGTCGGCCGGTACACCCGGCCCGGTGTCGCACACCTCGACCTGCACCGGGCTGTCCTCATCGCTCACGCGACGCAGGCCGGTTCGGATCGTCAGCGTGCCCTTGCCGTTCATCGCGGCGATCGCGTTGACGATCAGGTTCGTCCAGACCTGGTTGAGCTCGCCGGGGTAGGCGGGAATCGTCGGAAGGCTCCGGTCGTACTCCTTGACGACCGTGATCTCCTTCTTGTTGATCTTCCCGGAGAGCATCACCAGAGTGCTGTCGATGCCCTCGTGGACGTCGATCCACTGGTGCGGCGCCCGGTCGAGCTGGGAGTACTGCTTCGCGGCGGTGACCAGCTCGGAGATCCGGCCGGAGGCCTGCGAAATCTCCATCATCAGCTGCTCGGTCTCGAGCGTGTAGCCGATCCAGTGCAGCGCGCTGTCCAGGTGCTTCCCGCCGAGCCTCGCCTCGGCATCCGCCAGCCAGTCGATGTCGATCCCGGCCGCGACCAGCGTCGGCGCCAGGTCCCAGGCGAACGGGACGTCGCGCTCCTCCAGCCAATCACCCATCTCGTCTTCGCGGTCGTTGGTCTCGACCGGCGACAGGTCCTTGGCCTTCGCGCACCGCTCGACGGCGTCCTCCTGCAGGTCGACGAGGACCGCGAGCCGCTCGCGGGGAATGTCGCCACGAGCCAGCGCGGCGAGCTTGTGCCGGGACTTCGCCACCCGCTCGCGCAGCAGGGACGCCGCCCGCGCCGTCGCGGCGGCGGGGTTGTTCAGCTCGTGGGTCAGGCCGGCGGTGAGCGAGCCGAGCGCCTGCAGGCGCTCCCGCGACCCGACCGTGGCCTGGCTCGCCTGGTTCCCGTAGTACAGGCCCTCCAGCAGGTGGACGGTCATCGGGAACCACGTCGTGACGACCGTCGCCCAGTCCGCGGCAGGCAGCACGAAGAACCGGGCCGTGGTCAGTGCGCTCAGCGTCTGCAGGTACCGCTGCGGCACCCGGTCGCCGAGGTAGGCCATGTACGCGCCGGCGTAGGACCCGGCCTTGTCGGTCCGTGAGATCTCCACCCGCGCCCCGCCGACGTTCCGGCTGAGCTTGATGGTGCCGGAGAGCAGCACGTAGAAGCAGGTCGCCGGCTCGCCCTCGCCGTAGACGGTGGTGTTCGCCGCGTGCTCCTCGACCGCGCCGTGCTCGGAGAGCCAGGTCAGCTGCTCGGGGCTGAGCGCCTCGAACAGGAACAGCGTCCGGAGATCGTCAGGGCTCACCCGATCGACCATCGCAGCGTCCTCCTTCGCCGAACGGTTGCGGCCGGGTTTCGCTCGGTCGCAGGCGGCCGGAACCTCCGGTCGCCGGGTGCGGCCGGAGAATCCGGCCGCACCCTCCAGTGTGCTCGCCTACGAGCTGAGGTAGCGGTGCACGAGGGTGACGGCCATCGCGCCTTCGCCGACGGCGGACGCGACCCGCTTGACCGACTGCGAACGGACGTCACCGGCGACGAACACCCCGGGGACGCTGGTCTCCAGCGGGAACGGGTCCCGGTCGGCGGTCCAGCCCACCGGTCGTGCGCCGTCCTCCCCCAGCAGGTCCGTGCCCGCCAGGACGAACCCGGCCTCGTCGCGCGCGAGCACGCCGTCCATCCAGTCGGTGAGCGGCGCCGCACCGATGAATACGAACAGGAACCCGGCGTCGACCGGCTCGACCTCGCCGGTGTCCTCGTTCCGCAGGTCCAGCCGCTGCAGCCGTCCCTCGCCGACACAGGAGCACACGGTCGTCCGGGTCTGGACGACGACGTTGTCGATCTCCTCGAGCTGCTTGATCAGGTACGCCGACATCGACGCTTCGAGCGACGAGCCGCGCACGATCAGCCGCACCCGCGACGCGTGCTTGGAGAAGAAGACCGCGGCCTGACCGGCGGAGTTGGCGCCGCCGACGATGACGACCTCCTGGCCGGCGCAGGCCGGTGCCTCGATCGCCGCGGAGCCGTAGTAGACGCCACGGCCGGTCAGGTCGTCGATGCCGTCGGCTCGCAGCCGCCGGTAGGACACCCCGGTCGCGAGCACGATGGCGTGTGCGGCGATCTCGGTGCCGTCCTCGAACCGCACGCCACGGGCCGAACCCTTGACGATCAGCTCGCAGGCGCGCCGCGTCGTCAGGATCTCCGCCCCGAACTTGATCGCCTGACGCCGAGCGCGATCGGTCAGCTGCGCACCGCTGACACCGTCCGGAAAGCCCAAATAGTTCTCGATCCGGGAACTCTGACCCGCCTGGCCGCCGGTGGCCTGCTGCTCGACCAGCACGGTCCGTAACCCCTCGGAGGCCGCGTAGACCGCGGCGCCGAGACCGGCCGGTCCCCCACCGACGATGATCACGTCGTAGAACTTCTCGGCCGGGCTGGTGGCCAGGCCGACCCGGCTCGCCAGCTCGTTCGGCGCCGGGTTGCGCAGCACCTCGCCCTCGGGCGTGACCACCAGCGGGATGACGTCCGGGGTCTTCGGGTCGGCGTCGGCCGACTCGAGCAACCGCCGCCCCTCCGCCGAGTCGGCGAGGTACCAGCGATACGGCACCTGGTTGCGGGCCAGGAAGTCGCGCAGCTCGAACGACGCCGGCGAGAACTGGTGCCCGACGACCTTGATCTCGTCCACCGGCGAGTCACCGGCCGCTTGCCAGGTGGCGATCAGCGCGTCGACGACCGGGTAGAGCTTCTCTTCCGGCGGGTCCCACGGCTTGAGCAGGTAGTGATCGACGTCGACCACGTTGATCGCCTGGATCGCGGCGTCGGTGTCGGCGTACGCGGTGAGCAGCGCGCGGCGGGCCCGCGGGAACAGGTCCATCGCGGCCTCGAGGAACTCGATGCCGTTCATCTGCGGCATCCGGTAGTCGGCGAGAATCGCCGCCACCCGGTCGCCGCGCAGCTTGATCTCCTTGAGTGCGTCCAGCGCCTGCGGACCGGAGTCGGCCCGCATCACCCGGTAGTCCTCGCCGTACCGGCGCCGCAGGTCGCGCGCGACGGCACGCGACACCGACGGATCGTCGTCGACGGTGAGCAGGACCGGCTTGCCCATCAGCCCTCCCGGACACGCAGGACGCCGGCGCGCCCTGACCGCTGATTAGTCTGCCTGAGTCCAGCCGGAACCCGTCAGCGCGCGGGTTACCTTCCGGTTTCGGGGCAGGCGGGTGGGGGATGTAGCGCGATATGTCCGTCTGCTGGACGGTCGATCTCAGCCCGGCCGGCCGGGGTGCGAACCGACGAGTTCGGGCAGCCGCGCGAACAACAGCGTGGCCTGGCCACGCGCGTCGGCGATGATCGCGTCCGGCGCGGAGAGGTCCGCCTCGGTGCGCCAGACGAACGGGTGGTCGGTCGCGGACGGCGTCCCGGAGCCGGCCAGCGCGACGAACTGGTGGTCGATGTGCACGTGGTCGGCTGCGGTGTGCCGGTCGGGGCCGACCGGGATCTGCACCGTCCACCAGGGCGGCGGCACCGGCGTGTGCGGGTAACCGTCCGGAAACTTCTCGTGCGGCGGCGGCACCAGCGTGGCCGAGAGCCCGGTCTCCTCGGCCACCTCACGGACCGCCGCCTCGGCGGCGGTCTCGTCCGGCTCGACGTGGCCACCGGGCGGGATCCAGACGCCGAGCCGGGGATGGAACACCAGGCCCAGGCAGTAGCCCTCCCCCACCAGGCCGAAGACGAAGACCGTCGCGGTCGCCTCCTTGATCACCCGCCGAACGCTACCGGTGCGCCGGCCCTCCGATCAGGGTGGGCTCCCGGCCCGTACGGCCCACATTTCGCCGCGTCCTGTTAGCAGATCAGCGGTGTCCACGACGATCCGTCCACAGCCCGGAGCGGCGTCGGCGGAGGCTCTGTGGATTGTTCCCTCTTGTCGTACACCAGTTCTAGATTCGAGTCATGAGCGGGTGCGGGATTCAAGAACGACTCATCGGGCTGCCGGTGGGGCCAGAGCTCGTCGACGCACTGGTCGGCCTCGGCCCGGTGGAGCGGCAGACGGTCGACAACAGCGGTGTGCGTGAAGTCTGGCCCGACGCCACCGAACAGGTCATCGTCGCGCAGGCGTGGCAGAAGGTCGTCGCGTGGGCGGAGGCGCAGCTGAACAACGCGGTACGGCAGATCGTCGGCCATCGGGTCGACCCTACGGATGAGGACTGGGGTCGCGAAGAGGTCGCCGCGGGGCTGCGCTGGTCGAACCGCGCCGCCGCCGACCGCATCGACGTGGCCCGAGCTCTGGCGGGAAGGCTGTTCCGGACCGGTCAGCAACTGGCCGAGGGCCGGATCAGCTACCGGCACGCCGCGGAGATCGTCCAGCACCTGGAGCCCTTGGACGACGAGCTGGCCGCCGAGGTGGAGGCGCGCCTCCTGGGTGCCGCGGGGACGAAGACGTCCGCCCAGCTGGGGCGGTTGGCCCGGAAGGAAGTGATGAAGGCCGATCCGGCCGGCGCGGACGAGCGGCACCGGCGGGCGCGGCGCCGGCGGCGGGTCGAGTTCACGGCCCTGGAGGACGCGATGGCCGAGCTGCGCGCGCTGCTCCCGGCCGCGGACGCCGCCCGCATCCGGACGGCGCTCGATCGGATCGCGGGGCGGTCGCGGGCGAAAGGTGACGACCGGACGCTGGACGCCCGCCGCGCGGATGCCCTGGTTGCCCTCGCAGAGCTCGGCATCCTGACCGCCGACGGCGAGCTGCCGCTCCCACCCGAGCTCGCCACGGACCCCGACGCAACCCCGGAACCTCCGGCGACCGGCGACACCACCGCGACGCCCGCGGCCACGGCCACGGCCGAGCGGACGGCCACGGAGCAGACGGCCACCGACGACCCCCGGAACTCGGACGACCTCGAGCCGGACCGCGGGACGCGGCTGCCCGACCGATGCCAGGATCTGATCCGGGCGGTGTTGAGCCGCACCCGCGCCGCCGCGCCGCGCGTCGCGTTGGTGGCACCGCTGTCCACTGTGCTCGGCGCAGCGCAGCTCCCCGGCGACCTCACCGGCTACGGTCCCGTCCCGCCGGGCGTCGTCCGCGAACTCGCCGCGACCGGACGCTGGGAGAAGTGGTTGACCGATCGCCGAGGGGTCGTCACCGACCTGGGCCGCTCGACCTACCGGCCCACCGCCGCGCTCGCCGACCTCATTCGCGCGACGTACCCGACGTGCATGTTCCCTGGCTGCTCGCAGCCGTCCTACCGCTGCGACCTCGACCACAACGTCCGCCGCATCGACGGCGGCCCGACCAGCGCCGGCAATCTCCTGCCGTTGTGCCGACGGCATCATCGCGCCAAGGATGAAGCCGGTTGGGATCTCGTTCACGACCCGATCACCGGAGCGTGCACCTGGACCAGCCCGGCCGGCCACTCGTACACCGTCGAGCCGCCGATCCAGGACAGCGGAGCCGGTCCGGACCTCGAACCCGCCGACTGGGCCCTTCCCCTCGTGCCCCGACCGGAACCCCATGGAGCGGCCGGTGACCGCCGCGCCCCGGTCGACCTCGACGATCCACCGCCCTTCTGACCACGGTCACCCGTGGCACCGGGCCTCCACCCACGGAGGCCCGGCACTGCCACGTGCTCGCTGACCCGGGAGCAGGCACAAACCCGGGGAGTCCACAAGCCTCTGACGAGCTAGCCGCCCTGATACCCGCGCGGGAGGGGAAGTCCCGCCGGAGCGTGACGACGTGCGACGCTCGCGATTCCTAGGTTGCGAGCATGAAACGTCTCCTCGTTACCGTGGCAGCGACCACAGCGCTCCTCGGAGCTGCCGCGACCGCAGCCGTAGCCGATCCCCGCCCGGAGGCCGCCGTGCTCCAGCGGGACGCGAACGCGTTGCTCGACCAGGGGGCGCCCGGCGTGATCGCCGAGGTCGTCACCCCGCACGGATCGACCACGGTGCGGGCCGGCGTCGGCAACACCACAACCGGCGAACCCATCCCCTGGCGCGCGAAGTTCCGGATCGGGAGCTTCACGAAAACGTTCGTCGCCGCGACCATGCTGCAACTGGTCGGCGAGGGCGAGCTGTCACTCGAAGATCCCGTCGACCGGTGGCTTCCGGGCCTGGTCACCGGGAACGGCAACGACGGACGCCGCATCACGGTCCGGCAGCTCCTCCAGCAGACGAGCGGGCTCCCGGAGTACATGCGACTGCTCCCGTACCTGCGCAGCGAACAGGAGTTCCTCGCCAACCGGACCAAGACCCTGCAGCCTGAGGAGCTGATCGCGCTGGCGCTGCAGCAACAGCCGATGTTCGCGCCCGGCACCCGCTGGGCCTACTCCAGCACGAACTACATCCTGGCCGGGATGATCATCCGACGCGTCACCGGCCACAGCTGGCAGTCCGAGGTCACCCGCCGCATCATCCGGCCGCTCCGGTTGACCGACACGTCGGTCCCGCGCACCGCGCTCGACGTCCCGGAGCCGCACGCCATCGGCTACGAGCGGTTCCCGCGCCCGGACGGCACCTTCGGCGACCCCATCGACGTCACCCGGATCAACCCGACCTGGGCCGATGCGGGCGGCTCGATCATCAGCACGACCGCCGACGGCAACCGCTTCCTGCAGGCGCTGCTCGGTGGCCGGGTGCTGCGACCCGCTCAGCTCGCGGCGATGACGACGACGGTACCGGCGCCGTCGTTCAGCAACAGCTGGCCGAAGCCCCGGTACGGCCTGGGTCTCCTGTGGAGCTCGACGCCGTGCGGCGGCATGTGGTCGCACCCCGGCGACTTCCTCGGGTACGGGTTCCGCAACGGTGTCGACCGCAACGGGACGCGGAGTGTGGCGGTGGCCATGAATACCCACTCGCTGGTGCGGAAGCCCGGCGTGCCGGCGCCGACGTTCGATCCCGCGCTCGACCTCATCCAGCACGCCCTCTGCGGCACCCGCTGAGCCGGCACGGCACCGAATCGACCCGCTGCCGCCGCCGGGCGATGTCCCGGCGGCGGGAGCGGCCTCGCGAAGCGGCCGGTCAGCTGAGCCAGCTGCCTCCGCGCATCACCCGCGCGAGCCGGAGTTCCTCGTCCAGCAGCACCAGGTCCGCGTCGAGGCCCGGGGCGATCGCGCCGCAGCGGTCGGCGAGCCCGAGCAAGCGAGCCGGCGTTCCGGACGCCGCGACCGACGCGTCGACGATGTCCATCCCCACCACCGTGACCGCCCGCCGCACCGCGACGTCCATCGTCAACGTGCTGCCGGCGAGCGACCCGTTGGACGCCAGCCGGGCCTGCCCGTCGCTCACCACGACGTCCTGCCCGCCCAGCACGTAGGTGCCGTCACCGACGCCGGTCGCGTCGATCGCGTCGGTGACCAGGACGAGCCGGTCCCCGCCCCCGGCGGGGCTCCGGAGCAGCAGCCGTGCCGCCGCCGGGTGGACGTGTACGCCGTCGTTGATCAGCTCGCACGGCACCCCGGCGTCGAGCGCGGCCGGCACCGGACCGGGCTCCCGGTGGTGGGTACCGCGCATCCCGTTGAACGCGTGGGTCACCAGCGACGCTCCGCGCTCGAACGCGGCCAGCGTCGTCGCGTAATCGGCGTCGGTGTGACCGACCGCGGCCACCACTCCGGCCGCGACCAACTGGTCGATCAGATCGAGTCCGCCCGGCCGCTCCGGCGCGACCGTGACCACCCGCACGGTGCCGCGCCCGGCGTCGAGCAGGGTGCGGAGCGCTTCCGGGTCCGGGTCGATCAAGTGCGCGGGGTTCTGCGCTCCGCACCGAGCGCCGGCCAGGAACGGCCCCTCCAGGTGTGCCCCGACGACGCCGGTGCCGCGATCGACGGCGTCAGCGACCCACTTCAGCTGCTCGGTCAGCGCGCTGACCGGAGCGGTCACCAGCGATACCAGCGTGCGGGTAGTGCCCCGGGTGGCGTGGTACGCCACGCCGGCCGCCAGATCGTCCGCCGACGTGGTGAAGTCGTAGCCGCCGCCACCGTGCACGTGCAGGTCGATGAAGCCGGGCAGCAGCCATCCGCCACCCAGGTCGACGCCCGGACCGCTGCCTTCGGGCGGAGTACCGGTCCCGATCGCGGTGATGGTCGACCCGTCCAGCAGAACCCACCCCGGGTCGAGAACTCCGGTGGGCGTCACCACCCGAGCACCTGTCAGGAGCGTCACCGGGCCGCCGCCAGCGCGGAGCGGAGCGTGCGGTGACCGGCAGCGAGTGCCGCCGCCTCGGTGGGCGGCAGCCCGGAGGTCAACAGCAGGACCGCGGCGCGGGCGTTGCCGTCGCACCGGTCCAGTGCGGCCGCGGCGTCCTCCGGCGGACAGCCGACGATCTCGGCCACCAGCCCGGCGCTGCGCTCCCGCAGCTTCGCGTTCGCCGGTACGACGTCGATCATCACGTCGTCGTGAACGCGCCCGAGCCGCACCATCGCCGCGGTGGTCAGGGCATCCAGCACGAGCTTCTGCGCGGTGCCAGCGGTCAGCCGGGTCGAGCCGCGCAGCACCTCGGGGCCGATCGGGACCTCGATCGCGACGTCGGCGGCGAAGGCCAGCGGCGAACCGGCCACCGTGGTCACCGACACCACCGCGCCGCCCAGCTCGTGGGCGAGCCCCGCGGCGGCGAGCGTGTACGGCGTCCGGCCGCTCGCCGCGACCGCCACCAGCACGTCACCGGCGCCGAATCCGGTCTCGGTGAGGTCGGCCCGCCCGGCGTCGACGTTGTCCTCGTCTCCGTCGGTGCCGGTGAGGCCGCCGGGTCCGCCACCGGCGGTGCGGGCGGCCACCCGGTCGCCGGCGAGCCCGAACGTGCCGGGCAGCTCGGCCGCCTGCAGCACCGCCAGCCGCCCGGACGTGCCGGCGCCGATCAGCACCAGCCGACCGCCGTCCGCCATCCGGGCGGCGATCAGTTCGGCGGCGTCCGCCACCCGGGACGTCGCCGAGCGGACCGCGGGCAGCACCCTCGCCTCGGCGTCGAAGAGTCGCTCGGCCACCCCGTGTGCGGAGAGCTGGTCGAGCGGGAGATCGTTACTACTCATCGGGTATGGGTCACTTTCGAAAGGCCGCGAGGTCGGTCCGGGTTCTCGCCGCGGTCGAGGGCGATCTGCCGGGCGAGCCGCTGCAGCGGCAGGATGTCGAGCACCGGTGCGAGCGCCGGGGGGACGCCGTCGCGCACGACCGGGAGCTCTCCGGAGGGGTCGGCACCGACCACCAGGACGTCGGCGCCGGAACCGCGTAGCCGCTCCACCACCGGGGCCACGGCCTCGCCGCCCGCGTCCGGCGTCGCGACGGCGATCACCGGCACGCCGGAGTCGATCATCGCGAGCGGGCCGTGCAGCAGGTCGGCGGTGGAGAAGGCCTGCGCGGAGAGGTAGCTGGTCTCCATGAGCTTGAGTGCGGCTTCCCGTGCGGTCGGGTAGCCGAACCCACGGCCGGTGGTGACCAGCCGTTCCGCGAAGCGGTACCGGGCAGCGGCGACCGGTACGGCGTCCTCACGGGCGAGGGTGGCGGCGGCCGCGTCGGGCAGTGCCGCCGCGTCCGCCGCGGAGCCACCGAGCAGCAGGTAGAGCGCGAGCAGCTCGGCGGTGTACGTCTTCGTCGCGGCGACCGCCTTCTCCGCGCCCGCCCGGACGTCCACCGAGAACTCGGCGGCGGACGCGAGCGCGGAGCCCGGGTCGTTCGTGACCGCGACAGTGGTCGCGCCGCACTCCCCGGCCACGGTCAGGGAGTCGACCAGGTCGGGCGAGGCGCCGGACTGGCTGACGCCGAGGAACAGCACGTCCCGCAGGTCGGGGCGGCTGCCGTAGAGCGTCATCGTCGACGGGGACGCGAGCCCGGCCGGGAGACCGAGGCGGGTCTCCACCAGGTACTTGGCGTACAGCGCGGCGTGATCGCTGGTGCCCCGGGCGGCGAGCAGCACGAACCGCGGAGCCCGCGCGCGCACCGCGTCGGCGACCTCGCTGATCGCGGCTGCCTCGGCGAGCAGCGTGGCGAGGATCGCGGGCTGCTCGGCGATCTCCGCCCCCATGAGCGAACCCGGTGCCCCTGGATCGATCCCGTCAGCGGACGTGTCCGCATTCTTCTCGTTCGTCACTTGCGTCATCCTTTCACCGCGCCCGCGGTGAGCCCACCGACCATCCGGCGCTGGACGATCAGGAAGAAAATCAGTACCGGCAGCGTGAACAGCACCGATCCGGCCATCGCACCGCCCCAGTCGTCGCCGAACGCGGTGCGGAACGTCGCCAGCCAGACCGGCAGCGTGTAGTTGTCCTCGTTGCGCATGAACACGAACGCGTACAGGTACTCGTTCCACGCCGTGATGAAGCCGAAGATCGACGTCGCGACCAGGCCGGGGCCGAGCAGCGGCAGCACCACTCGCCGGAACGCCTGCCAGCGCGTGCAGCCGTCGACCATCGCGGCCTCCTCCAGCTCCGCCGGTACCGCGGCGACGAATCCGCGCAGCGTCCAGATCGTGAACGGCAGGATCGAGACGAAGTAGACGAGGATCAGCGCGGGTAGGCGGTCGAGCAGGTCGAACTGCCGGAACACCAGGAAGTACGGGATGAACAGCGCCTCGAATGGCGCGAGCTGCACGGCCAGGATGAGCACCAGGTAGGCCTTGCGCCCCCGGAACCGGAACCGGGCCACCGCGACCGCCGCCAGCAGCGCGGTCACGGTCGAGAGCGCCACCGCGCTCAACGTCACGAACAGGCTGTTGCGGACGTAGATCCAGAAGCCGGGCCGCTCGACCGCCGTGACGAAGTGGTCGAACGTCGGGTCGGTCGGGAAGAACACCGGCGGATCACTCTGGATGTCGAGGGTCGGCAGGAACGCCGTCCGGAGCATCCAGTACGCGGGGAACGCGAAGAAGAAGATGACGAGCAGCGCGAGCGCGTTCGGCCCCGCCCTGCGCAATTTGCGGGGGGCCTGGACCAGCTTCATGAGTCCAACTCCGTCTTCAGCATGTGCCGCAGGTAGAACACCATCCCCACGGCGAGGATCAGCACCATCACCACGGCGCCGGCCGCGGCCAGCCCGTACTGCTTGGACGCGATGCCCACGTCGTAGAGGTAGAGCGGCAGCGTGATGGTCTGCTCGTCCGGTCCGCCCTGCCGGATCGCCCAGACCTGGGCGAACACCTTGAAGTCCCAGATCGTCGAGAGGAACGTCAGCACCGCGAGGATCGGCCGGAGGATCGGCAGCGTGATCTCGCGGAACGCCCGGACCGGGCCGGCACCGTCCATCCGCGCCGCCTCGTAGTACTCCTCCGGGATCGAGAGCACCCCGGCCTGCACGGTGAACGCGACGAACGGCACGGCCTGCCAGACGATGACCGTGACGATGACGCCGAACGTGGACAACCCGGTGGCGAACCAGTCGTGCTTGGGAGTTCCGAGGAACCAGTTCACGACGCCGTAGTTCACGTCGAAGAGCCACTGGAAGAGCGTCGTCGCGGTGATGATCGGTACCGCCCACGCGATGACCAGCGAGGCCGACACCGCGATCCGCATCTTCTTGCCCAGCCGGACCAGCAGCAGTCCGATCCCGGTGCCGAGCGCCATCGTCAGCGCGACACAGACCGCGGTGAACGCCACCGTGCGCCCGACGACCTGCCAGAACTCGCTGTCGCCGAGGATCTCGGTGTAGTTGTCGAAGCCGATCCAGATCGTCAGCCGCTGGACCAGCTCACCGAACCCGAGCTGCTGGAACGACATCCGGAACAGCAGGAAGACCGGGTAGCCGAAGAGCACACCCAGCGCCAGCAGGCTCGGTACCACCAGGATGTACGGCAGCGGTTCCCGCCGCCTCTTCGCGGCAGGGGGCCCGCTCGGCGGCGCCTCGTCGGCGTCGTCCGGAGCCGGCCGCATCACGGTCGGCGTCGGCACGCTCATCGGCCCGACTCCTCTCTCGAAGCTCACAGAACGGTGCCGCCGGGCCCCTGCAGGGCCCGGCGCCCGACGCGTCAGAGACTCACTTGGCCTTCGCCATCGTCTCGGTGATCGAGTCGCTGGCTTCCTTCGTCGCGGTGGCCACGTCGGTGCCGCGGAGCACCTTGGTCATCGCGTTCTTGATCGGGTTGGTGCCGCTCTCCACCGCGCCCCAGGCCGGGGTGACCGGCGTGACCTTGCCGCCGTTGGTGGCCGCAGTCGCCATCACCTTCGCTGCCTCGTTGTCGCCGTAGACCGCGTCGCCGAGGTTGTCCAGCGCCGGGACGACGCCCGCCGCGGCCAGCTCCTTCTGGTACTTCTCGCTGAGCATCAGCTTCAGCCAGTCGGTGGCCGCGTCCTGGTTCTTGCTGGCCGCCGGGACGCCGAGGTTCGAGCCGCCGAGGAACACCGGGGCCGGGCCCGTCGGGCCGGGGATCACGAACGTGCCGATGTCTTCCTTCAGCTTGGGGTTACCGCCCTCTTCGGCGGTGGCGGTGCCGATCTCCCACGGCAGACCGATGAACATCGCCACGTTGCCCTTGGCGAACACCGTCGACTGCTGCGGGTTGGCCTCGTCCTGGTCGACCGGGCCCTTCGAGAGAGCCTTGTAGATGTTCGCGTAGTCGGTGAAGCCCTGCTGCGCCTGCGGGGTGTCGAGCGTGCCCACCCACTTGTCGCCCTCCTGCTTCGCGACGTCGCCGCCGCGGGCCCAGACCCAGGACAGCGCCGTGTACCAGGACTGGCCGGGCAGGTAGAGCGCCTGGAACTGCTTGTTCGAGGCGTTCGTGGTCTGCAGCTTCTTACCGGCGGCGATCAGCTCGTCGATCGTCTTCGGCGCGGCCGTGATGCCAGCCTTGGCAAACATGCTCTTGCGGTAGACCACGACGCGGTTCGCGGCGTAGAACGGCGTCGCGAACGTCTTGCCGTCCTTCTCGCCGGTCGCGGCGAGGCCCTCGAGCCAGTTGTCGCCGCCCAGGTCGGACTTGGCGTCGGTCAGCTCGGCCAGTGCGCCGGAGTCGACGAAGAGCGGCGCCTGGGTGTTGCCCAGCTCCACGATGTCCGGCGGATTGTTGCTGGCCAGCGCGGTCGTGAGCTTGTCCTGGATGCCGTCCCACTGCTGGACCTGGTAGTCGACGGTCCAGCCCTCGTGGGCCTTGGTGAACTCGGAGTTGATCTGGTTGACCAACGCGTCCGGCGCGGAGCCGGTCATCAGCCAGACGGTGAGCTTCTTCGTCCCGCCATCGCTCGCGCTGTCGTCGCTGCTGCTGCAGCCCGTCAACGCCAGGGACGCGGTGACCAGCGCGGTGATCCCCACGGTCAACGCTCGGCGAACGCCCACGTCGCCTCCTTCTATCTAGGTTCGGTCCGACTGGTGGCCGCGCCGTGCTCGGCGGGTGGTCCATACCGGTCTAGCCCGGGACTGTGGCACAGCGGCTAGGGGCCGTCAAGGAGTCAGTTCGGTAACGGCCGCCGGGTGTTCACCCGGCGGACCGCCGCTCACCGGGGATAACCGGCCAACAGCTCGGCGGCGACCCGCAGATTCGGCCGTCCGGCACCGCCGACGAACACGCGCTGCCCTTCGGTCACGACGTCGGGCCGGGGCAGTCCGATCTCGACGAGCACGGCGTCCGGACGCCGCTCGGACACCGCGCGCCAGGCCGCGTGCTGCCAGGGATGGCGAGGCACGTCCCGGCCGACGACGACCAGCGGAACACCCTCCACCGCTTCGAGCAGGTCGGTCAGTTGCCGCGGATCGTCGCCGGTCAGCCGATGAACGCCGAGCGGTGCCCGGCCCAGTTCCGCCAGCGGAGCGGCCAGGTCCCAGTACGCCTCGCCGACCGCGAGGTTCGGCGTGGCCCGCAGCTCGACCACCAACGGCGCCCCGGGGAGCAGAGCGGTTCCCGCCGCTCGGTCGCCCAGGACGAGAGCCGCGCGGCGGGTCGCCGCCAGACCGGGGTCGTCCCAGCCGTCCGGCTCTGGTGCGGTGGGTGGTGCGGCCGAGCGCACCGCCGTCAGCAGCTCCTGGACCCGTCCGGCGGCCTCCTCCAACCGGGCCCGGGGCAGCGAGCCGTCGTCGACCGCGGCCAGGATCGCCGACCGGACCCGCCGATAGAGCCCTTCCCCACCGATCGCGCCCAGACAAAGCGCGTCCGCACCGGCACGGAGCGCGGCGACGGCACCGGCGGCCTCGCCGACCCCGTCCCGGATCGCGCCCATGTCCAGCGCGTCGGTGACGACGACGCCCCGATAGCCGAGCTCACCGCGGAGGACGTCGGTCAGCAGGCGGCGACTCATGGTGGCCGGCACCTCGTCCAGGGCGGGAACGACCACGTGCGCGGTCATCACCGAACGGACACCGGCCTCGATCGCGGCGACGAACGGCGGCAGGTGGACCCGTCGCCACTCCGCTTCGTCGCACTCCACGACCGGGAGGGCGTGGTGGGAGTCGGCTCGGGTGTCGCCGTGCCCGGGGAAGTGCTTGGCGCACGCGGCGACGCCGGTGTCCTCCAGCGCGCGGATCCAGGCCGCGGTGTGCCGGCTGACGACGTCCGGATCGGCGCCGAACGCCCGGACGCCGATCACCGGGTTCTCCGGCGCGGAATTGACGTCGACGTCCGGGGCCAGGTTCCAGCCGATGCCCGCTTCGCGCAGCCCGACGCCGATCCGGGTGGCGACCCCCGCGGTGAGCTTCGGGTCGTCGGCGGCGCCGAGCACATAGTTGCCGGGGGTGGGACTTCCCTCGCGGTAATGCAGGCGGGTGACGTCACCACCCTCCTCGTCCACCGCGAGGACGACGTCGGATTCGGCATGCAGCAGGGTCGCCAGCCGCGCGCCGTCCGTATCGACGAGGAGGTTCTGGCCGTAGAGGACCACTCCCCCGAGGCCGGGCGCCGCCCGGCGAAGCCACTCCGGCGGGTCGGGTTCCTCGAATCCGACCAGCAGAGTCCGATCGACGAGCGCGCCCAAATCGGTCATGTACGTGTTCCTCCCGGAGGATCGATGTCGAGCGAGGCACGGAGCTGGTAGCGGTCGGCGCGGTAGGTCGAGACGACGTACTCGACCGGTACCGAGCCGGCCCACGAGCGACGCTGCAGGCGCAGTACGGCGCTACCCGGCGCCAGCGCGAGCAGCTCGGCGTCGCTGCGGTCGGCGATGCCGGCCTCGATCACCTGGTCGCCGCGGTCGAGCAGCAGCCCGTACTCCTGCGCGAGCAACTGGTAGAGCGAGCGGTCGGACAGCGGCTGGTCCAGCAGCCCCGGCACCAGGCGGGCCGGCAGGTGCGACCGCTCCAACGCCATCGGGACGCCGTCCGCGGTGCGCAGCCGCTCGACGACGTAGAGCGGCGCCCCGGCCTCGACGCCGAGCTCGCGCGCGACCGCCGCCGGTGCGTCGATCGAGCGCCGCCCCAGGTCCCGGGCGCCCGGCACCATGCCGCGCGCCCGCATGTCCTCGCTGAACGAGGTGAGGCGCAGCGGCATGTCGATCTTCGGCCGCGCCACGAACGTCCCGCGCCCCTGCACGCGGTAGAGCTTGCCTTCGCTGACCAGGTGCTCGATCGCCTGTCGGGCGGTCATCCGGGAGAGGCCGTAGCGGGCAGCCAGCTCACGTTCGGACGGCACCGGTGCGTCGACGGTGAGTTCCCGTTCGATCAGGTCGAGGAGGATCTCGCGCAGCTGGTAGTACTTCGGCACCGGGCTGCGCGCGTCGATGAGCTGAGGGGAATCGGTCGCGGGCGGCACGTCTGCGGGAGTGTTCACGGCGCTCAGCATGGCCTCCGCTGGTCTGCTTCGGTACGGGGGTGCAGTCCTGGTACAGCCCGGACTAGACCACTTCTCGACTGGACTAGACCACTCGGACGACATGGCCGTCAAGGGGCGATCCCCGGCGCCTCGCGGTGGACACGGCACGGGACACTGAGCCGATGCCGCAGCAGCTCGATCGCTTTCCGCAGCTCGTCGCCCGCTACGCGGAGCACCTGCACGCCGCGCTCGGCGGCGAGAGGCCCGCGCACCACGTCGCGTCGCCGCTCGGCGCCTGGCTGGTGCTGGCGCTCGCCGCACCGGCGGCGACCGGCCCGGTCCGGGCGTCGCTGGAGGACTTGCTCGGTGAGCCGGCCGAGCAGGCCGCCGCCCGCGCCGGGCGGTTGCTGTCCGAGCCGCATCCCGCGGTGGCCGCGGCCGCGGCACTCTGGACGCGGGCCGACCAGCGCACACCCGCGTTGCGGGCCTGGGAGTCCGGCTTGGCCGAGATCGTCGAACGCGGAGCGGTCCCCTCTCAGGAGGGCGCGAACGCGTGGGCGAGCACCCGGACCGGCGGCCTGATCGAGGAGTTCCCGATCCGCGTCGACGCGCGGACGCTGCTGGTGCTGGCGTCCGCGCTGGCCACCGACGTGTCCTGGCTGACGCCGTTCGGCACCGCACCGGCCGCGGAACTCGGAGCCGACAGCCCCTGGGCCGAGCGCGTGACGACGGCGCTGCGCTCGGCCGACGTTCACGCGTGCTTCCTGGCACCCACCCCCGAGGCCGGGGACGTGGCCGTGCACACCGTGGAGAGTGCGGACGACGACCCGCTCGTCGTCGTCTCGGTGATCGGTGCGCCGGACGTCGCGCCGCCCGCTGTGCTCGCGGCCGCCCACCGGATCGCGACCGACCACGTCGACGCGCTCGCCCCGCGGTACTCGCTGTTCGACCTGCCGCTGGGCGAGGGCCATGCCTGGACGATCACCGAGGAGCCGACGCAGACGCTGGCCCGCGACGGCCGGGAGGAGCACTGCGGGGCAACGCTGCCGGCCTGGTCGGCGCGGAGCACTCACGACCTGCTGCGGGACCCGCGCACCGGATTCGGCGACGCCGCCGCGGCCGTGCTGCCGCTGCTGCCACCGCGGCCGGAGGGTTTCGCGGTGGAAGCGGTGCAGAGTGCGATGGCCGAGTACTCCCGGGTCGGGTTCAAGGCCGCGGCGGTGACTGCGCTGGGGATTCGGGTCGGCTCGGTGGCGCCGTCGCCGCGGCCCGGCGTGTTACGCCGGGCCGCGTTGCGGTTCGGGCGGCCGTACGCGGTGGTGGCCGTGGTCGGCGCGCGACGGGGGCCCTGGCACGGTGTTCCGGTCTTCTCCGCCTGGGTCGCCGAGCCCTCCGACGCCGGCTGACCTCGCACTCCTCCTTCACGCGCGCGGGTAGCGCGGACGCCGCTGCGTCGCCGGTGGCGCACCCGTGCTCACACGTTGTCGTTGCGGCTGGTTGTCACCGTTTCCGGGTCCCCGCCGAGATGGTTGTCGTGGATTCCGTGTCATGGTTCGGAATCCACGACATTCATTACGTGGGCTGCCCCGAAAGAGCGACAACCACCCACGCGCCGCGCGGACAGCGCGACAACCACCCAGCGCGCCCGCCCGAAAGGGCGACAACCATCAGCGGCTCGTGCGGGACGGCCCCGCGTCACTCGGTGTGCGGCGCTTGGTCGGCCGGCGCTTCACCCACCCAGACGGTCTTGACGTTGCAGAACTCGCGGATGCCCTGGGACGACAGCTCGCGTCCGTAGCCGGAGACCTTGATCCCGCCGAACGGCAGCTGCGGGTAGGACGTGACCATGCCGTTGACGAACACCGCGCCCGCCTCCAGGTCACGGGCGAAGCGCTCCTGCTCGGCCGGGTCGCCGGTCCAGGCGTTGGAGCCGAGACCGAAGTCGGTGCCGTTCGCGACCTCGATCGCCTCCTCGTAGGAGGAGACCCGGTACAACCCGGCGACCGGCCCGAACACCTCCTCGTGGTACATCCGCATGTCCGGCGTCAGGTCGGCGACCACGGTCGGCGGATACCACCACCCCGCACGCTCCGGAGCGGTACCACCGCACAACACCGTCGCGCCCTTCGCCACCGCGTCGTCGACCAGCTCGGCCACGTCCGTCCGCCCCTGCTCGGTGGCGAGCGGCCCGACGTCGGTCTTCTCGTCCTGGGGGTCACCGACGGTGAGCGCCGCCATCCGGTCGACGAACGCCGTCGCGAACGCGTCGTACACGTCGGTGTGGACGATGAACCGCTTGGCCGCGATGCAGGACTGACCGTTGTTCTGGCAGCGTGCGGTCACCGCGACCTCGGCGGCGCGCGCGATGTCCGCGGAGGGCATGACCACGAACGGATCACTGCCGCCCAGTTCGAGCACGGTCTTCTTCAGCTCGCGCCCGGCGATCGCGGCCACCGCCCGGCCTGCACCCTCGCTGCCGGTGAGCGTCGCCGCGGCGACCCGCCGGTCGCTCAGTACGGCTTCGACCTGGTCGGAGCCGATCAGGAGGGTCTGGAACGAGCCCTCCGGGAAGCCGGCCCGCCGGAACAGGTCCTCCATGAACAGCGCGGTCTGCGGGACGTTCGAGGCGTGCTTGAGCAGGCCGGGGTTGCCGGCCATCAGCGCGGGCGCAGCGAACCGCATCGCCTGCCACAGCGGGAAGTTCCACGGCATCACCGCGAGCACCGGGCCGAGCGGCTGGTACCGGACGTAGGCACGGACGGCCTTCACCTCGGACGGGTCGCCGATCGGTTCGTCGGCCAGGAACGAGGCGGCGTGCTCGGCGTAGTAGCGACACGCGGTGGCGCACTTGGACACCTCGGCCTTGGCGGCGACCAGCGTCTTACCCATCTCGACGGTCATCGTCCGGGCGATCTCGTCGCGCTCGGCGTCGAGGATGTCGGCGGCCGCGCGCAGCCACGTCGCCCGTTGCTCGAACGTGGTGGCGCGCAGCGCCGCGAACCCCTCGGCCGATCGCGCCAGGCTCGCTTCGACCTGCGCCTCGGTGAGCGGTTGAAAGGTCTTGAGCACCCGACCGTCGGTCGGATCGATCGTCGCGATCGGCACCGTACTACCTCCTGGTTGCGTCGGGCTCCCTGATTCGGCGTCGGGACGTCCCTCCCTCGGGTATAGACCCGCGCGCGCCGCCCCGCCTGCCGACCGGCGAAAGTACCGACCCCGCGTAGCCGAGGCCTCCCCGTCGCTGTACCCGGCCCTCGACCGGCTGTACCGCGGGCGAGACGCCTTCTCGGACGTGAGTTGGCGGTTCGACAGCGAGCCCGGCGACCCGCCGCGAGCGATCCTCACGAATCTGACAAATCGCCATTAATCTCGCTTTCAAGCATCCGCCGGTACAGGAGGACCTGTGCGCGTACGCCTGTCGATCTGTCTTCTCGTGACGGCCCTGGCCGGGGGCTTGCTCCTCGCACCGGCGGCGGACCAACCGGCACGCGCGGCGGGCTGCGTCGACCAGGCCACCGGCTTCGACTGCGACTTCGCGGTCCGGATCAAGCGGGTCAACGCCTATCTCGCCACCCGACCGGGGTACACCGGCGTGGCGGTCTCCGACGGCTGGCGGAACCGGGTCTGGCGGAACACGTACGCCGACCGGAAGATCTACGCCGCCTCCACCGCGAAGCTCGCGATCGCGCTCGACATCCTGATGCGCAGGCACCGGGGCGAGCTGCGGCTCTCCACCCGCGACTGGCGATTGCTGTACACCGCGCTGGTGACCAGCGACAACGGCGCAGCGAACCAGCTCTGGCGGCGATACGGGGGCGCCTCGATGGTGGCGCGCTGGAGCACCTACGGCATGACCGACACCGGGTTCGTGCCCGGGCTCGCCCGCCACTGGGGAGCGATGAAGACGACCGCGGCGGACCTCCGCCGACTGGTCCGGTACGTGGTGCGGGAGACGCCGAGCGAAGTGCGGCGCTACCTCCTCGCGCGGATGCGCGGCGTCGCGGGCAACCAGCAGTGGGGCGTGTGGGCGGCCGGATCGGGCTGGGTGCGGGGCAACAAGAACGGGTGGTTCCGGTACCGAGCCGGGTGGGTGTTGAACACCGCCGGGTTCGTGGGCCGCCGCCAGCGGTACCTGCTGGCGGTCATGGCCGACCAGCGGGGCGGCGGCAGCTACACGGCCGGCGTCGAGACCACCAGCCAGGTCGCCCGGATCCTGTTCCGGTAACCAGCCCGCCGACGAGCTCGTGCCTCGCGGCGCTCGGCTCAGCACGTCTCCGGTGGATCCGGCAGCGTGAACCAGAAGTTGCTGCCCCCGCCGACGTTGTCCTCGACGCCCATCGCGCCGCCGTGCCGCTCGATGATCCGGCGGCAGATCGCCAGCCCCAGTCCGCTGCCGGAGAAGCCCGCACTACCGGCGCCCCGGTGGAACGCGTCGAACACGCCCTCGCGCTCGTCGGCCGGGATCCCGATCCCCCGGTCGGCGACCTGGATCCGCCAGCCACGCTCGATCCGCTGCGCGCTCACGGTCACCCGAGGCGGACTCCCCGGCGCGGTGTACTTCAGTGCGTTGCCGATCAGGTTGTCGAGAACCTGGCAAAGCATGCCGGGGTCACCCGAGACGACCGGCAGGTCGCCGATCGTGACCCGGCGCGGGTCGGGCTCCATCCGATCGGTCCGCTCGGCGACCACGTCCGCAGCGATCGTGGCCAGGTCCACCTGGGCGCGGTTCAACTCGACGTTCTCGGCCGTGGCGTACTCGAGCAGATCGGTGAGCATCCGGTCCGTGCGGGCCACCGCGGACCGGGCCCGACCGAGGAACTCCTGCCCCTGCCCGTCCAGCCGATCGCCGTCCTCGTCCGCGAGCACCTCCAGGTAGGCGGAGGCCGCGGTCAGCGGTGACCGTAGGTCGTGCGCGGCGACACCGGCGAACCCCGCCAGCTCGCGCTCCCGGCGTCGCAGCTCGACCTCGACCTCCTCCCGCCGGGCGACGTCGGCCCGGAGCGCGGAGGTCGCCCGCTCGACGTCCGCGAGCGCCAGGTCGCGCGACCGCGCGAGGACGCCCACGAGTGCGGCGAGCAGCAGGGCGATCATCGTCCCCGCGACCAGGACGACGGTGTCCAGCGCGCTGTCCGGCTGCACGAACCCGGCGACCGGCGCCACCGAGAGCAACCAGGTCCGGCCGGCCACCTCCACCCACCGGTACTCGACTCCGGCCGCTTGCCAGCTCGGCGACGGAGTGGCCCCGATCCGGTCGGCCGCGTCGGCCCGCCCGGCGATCCCACCCTCGGCGAGCGAGCTCGTCCGGGCCTGCGGCCAGCCGGCGATCCGGCGAGCGGTCGACCCCTCGACCTCGCTCAGCTCGACCCGCACCTGCCCGGCGGCCGCGTTGCGCAACGTCCGTTCGAGGAAGTCCTGGCCGCGCACGCTCATCGCCAGCCAACCGCGTAGCTCGCCGTTGCGTGGAGCGCGGGACGCCCGGACCGGTGCGGCCACGACGAACGACAGCTGACGCCGGGCGGCGGGCAGCCGCCGCTCGTCCTTGCGCAGCACGTACGTCCGGCTGGCGGTGGGCAGACCGCGCTGCACGGCCAGGTCCATCGCTTCCCGGGCGGGCTCGACCCCGCTGACGTCCCGGCCGACCTCGGAGGCGGATCCGTCCAGCGTGCGGTTGAGGACGACGTACCGGTGCGGTAGCGCCCGAGCGTCCGGCACCAACGCGTCGGCGCGCGGGTCGGTGTTCCAGGCCTCGGACGGATCCGGCAGCTCGGCGGTGGAGGACGGCATGATCAGGGACACCGCGGACGCTCCGTAGAGGCGTTGCAGGCTCAGTCCGGACATGATCGCGGTGTAGTCCGCGGCGGTCAGGCTGGTCTGCGCACCGATCGCGGCGGTCAGGTCGGTCAGTGCGTCGGTGTAGCGGTTGGCCTCCGCGGCGACAGCGGCCTCGACCGCCGCCGCCTGCCGGTCGAGCAGAAGCTCGGCCCGGCGCTGCTCGGACTGGTGCAGCACGCCGGTGACCAGCATCGTCACGCTCAACCCGACCACGGCCACCACCACGGGCAGGGAAGCCCAGTGCGGCAGCCGCGCATGTCGTCCGGCCACGGCCGGATATACGGACATAACCGGAGCTTAACGACTGTCGGGAGCTAAGTCGTTCAGTTGACCGCAGTGCCGTGGCTCCGCGTCCGGCTCGCAGTCCCACGCTGATCGTGCTGACCGGGCGCGGCGACGCGGCCGTGACCGCCCGGTCGTGGCGCTACGACCGACGCCAAAGATCGGCACTCCCGATGCGGTGCCGACCGCGATCCGCGCAGTTGTCCCCAGCCCGATCCGTAGGCTGGAGATGAGGTCGAGGGGAGGCGCTATGGTGCACGCAGCCCAGGCTGTTCCGATCGGTCAGCCGATGTCCTGGGACGAGTACGAGAAGCTCGGTCCCGACGTCCGCGGCGAGTACATCGATGGGACCTTGGTGGTGTCCCCCAGCCCGCCCGTCTTCACCAGCGGATCTGCCGTCGAATCGCCAACCTGCTGGAGTCCACGCTCCCACCCGAGTTCGAGGTCGAGACCGGATGGGCCTGGAAGCCAGCAGCGGACGAGTTCGTTCCGGACGTCATGGTCTATCGCCGGACCGACGAGACCGTGCGGTACACCGGGACTCCGGCGCTGGCGGTCGAGGTGCTCTCCACCGATCGCCGTGACGTCCTCGTCGTGAATACGACGAAGTACGCCGCGGTCGGCCTGGCGCACTCCTGGGTCGTCGATCCGCGCGACCGCGGCTTGGACGCGTACGTCCTGGACGAGGATGCGACGTACCGCCGCGTCGCTCAGCTCGGCCTGGACGACGACGAGGCGCCGGCCTCTGCGGAGCTGTCGTTCGGGCTGGGCACCGTCCTGGTCGACCTCCGACAGCTCATCGACGAGGCGTAGCTCGCGGTCAGAACAGCGTGTCGGGGACCGCGCCCTCCAGCGCGAGCAGACGCCGCTTCATCTCCAGTCCCCCACCGAACCCGTGCAGGCTGCCGTCGGCGGCCAGCACCCGGTGGCACGGCACGATCACCGGCACCGGATTCGTCGCCATCGCCCGGCCCACCGCCCGCGCCGCGCCGAACTCGCCGTCCGCCTCGGCGTCGGTGACCCGCCGGGCCAGCTCGCCGTAGCTGATCGTCTCCCCGTAACCGACCGTCGCGTACAGCGTCTGCCGCACCTCGCGGGCGTAGCCGCTGGACAGCCGCCAGTCGATCGGCAGCCTGAACGCGCGTAGCCGACCCGCGAAGTACGCGCCGAACTCCTCCCGGACCCGTGCGACCGGCCCTGGGAGGTCGCCCGGCCGCAGACCGGTCAGCGTGCCGGCCGCGCGCTCGGCTGCGGACAGCCCGTCGAGCCCGACCGCCAGCACGCCGAGCCGGGTCACCACGACACCGAGCGGACCGATCGGCGTGGACAGCTCCACGCCCGCCCACGAGTCGGCGTCGACTGTCTCAGGTTGGGCTCGAGGTTCAACCGTCACGCACGCACGGTAACCCCCCGGTACGACAGTTCCTCGCCGACGGCGTTCCCAGCTCAGCACGGCCGTTCGGCAAGCTAAGGTAGTCGGACACGAGCCGGGGGGCCGCGGGGGTAATGAGCCGGAGGACGAGGATGAGTGCGCGGGTAGAGCAGCGAGCCCTCCCCGGGATCGGCGTCTGCCAGGACCTGGTCACCCGGGCTGGTCGCCGGATCGGCGTGCTCACCCACCGCGACGGCCACCGGGAACTCGTGGTCTACGACGTCGACGACCCGGACGCCGCGAGCGAGACGATCCCGCTCAACGGCGACGAGGCCAACGCGCTCGCGGAGCTGCTCGGCGCACCGCAGCTGGTCCGGCACCTCGCCGAGCTCCAGCAGCAGGTGACCGGCGTGCTCACCGAGCAGCTACCGATCATGGAGGGGTCGCCGTACGCCGGGCGTCCGCTCGGCGACACGCAGGCCCGGACGCGAACCGGCGCCTCGATCGTCGCCGTCCTGCGGCAGGGTGAGGTGGTGGCGTCACCCGGGCCGTCGTTCGTCTTCGCGCCGGGCGACATGATGGTCGTGGTCGGCACCCGCGAGGGGATCGACGGCGTCGCCGCGATCCTCCGCGGCGACGCCTGACCAGCAGCTACACCCGGCGCCGCCGCTCGCGGCGGCGTCCGGCCGGAGCACCGGGCCGTACCGGTCCGGATCGACTCGTACCGGGCTGGACGGCGGGCACGGGCAGGACGCACGACCGGTGACCGCTTGCGGTCCCGGACCGAGCAAGTGGTGCGGCTGGTGACACCGGCCGTGGGGTGGTCGCGGCCATAGAGGGCCGCAGCAGGGGGTGGCCGGGCCGCGCGCCCGGGGCGACGACGTGCACGGGCCAACGACGGCCCGGCGACGACAGAAGCGGATAGCAAGACGAGGGAGGCCGGTGCATTCCTCCGCGACGCTGTTGATCGAGGTCGGCGGAATCCTGCTGGCGCTGGCCCTGCTGGGCCGCGCCGGTCGACGGATCGGGCTCAGCCCCATCCCGCTCTACCTCTTGGCGGGTCTGGCGTTCGGCCACGGCGGCCTGGTGCCGCTCTCCGCCAGCGAGGGATTCATCGAGGTCGGCGCCGAGATCGGCGTCGTGCTGCTGCTGGTCACGCTGGGTTTGGAGTACTCCGCGGCCGAGCTGGTGACGAACGTCCGCAGCGCGGCGCCGGCCGGTGTCGTGGACGCGTTGCTCAACGCGGTGCCTGGTGCCGTGCTGGCGCTGGTGCTCGGCTGGGGGCCGGTCGGTGCGGTCGCGCTGGCCGGCGTCACCTGGGTGTCGTCGTCCGGTGTCATCGCCAAGACGCTCGCCGACCTCGGCCGCCTCGGTAACCGGGAGACGCCGACCGTGCTCAGCGTCCTCGTGATCGAGGACCTGGCGATGGCGCTCTACCTGCCGATCCTCACCGCGATGCTGGCCGGCGTCGGGTTCGCGAAGGGGTCGGTCGTACTCGGGATCGCGCTCGGCACGGTCGCGATCGTGCTGCTCGTCGCGTTGCGGTACGGCGACTGGATCACCAAGCTGGTCTCCGCGGACAACCCGGAAGCGCTGCTGCTCGGCGTTCTCGGCTTGACGTTGCTGGTGGCCGGCATCGCGTCCGAGCTGCAGGTCTCGGCCGCCGTCGGCGCGTTCCTGGTCGGTATCGCGCTCTCCGGCGAGGTCGCCCACTCGGCGACCGCGCTGCTCAGCCCGTTGCGCGACCTGTTCGCCGCGGTGTTCTTCGTGTTCTTCGGGCTCTCCACCGATCCGGAGACGATCCCCCCGGTCCTGCTGCCCGCGCTCGGCCTGGCGATCGTCACGATGGGGACCAAGGTGCTGACCGGCTGGTACGCCGCGCGCCGGGCCGGGATCGGGTCGAAGGGTCGCTTGCGTGCCGGGCTGGCGCTGATGCCGCGTGGCGAGTTCTCGATCGTCATCGCCGGGCTGGCCGTCGCCGCCGGCGTGGACGGGGAGCTGGGCGCGCTAGCTACCGCCTACGTGCTGATCACCGTGGTCTCCGGACCGCTCCTGGCCCGGATCTCCGATCTCGACCGGCCGAAGCGGCCGTCCCGACGACTGTTCGTCCGGCGCCGCGACGAGTCACCCGCGCCGACCGCCAGCGCGACGCCGGAGCCCGCGGTCGACTGAGACACCTACCGCACAAAGTTCACATTAAGTCCCTTAACCGACACAATCAGCGACATGACGTCGCCCACCGACGAGCCGAGCGGGACGCATCATCGCGCCGGGGAGCGGCCGGAACGTGCCCGGGTCGGCGCTCAGGGGGCGCTGCTGGCGGCGACCGTCGCGGTGCTGGGCGTCGTGCTCTCGGTGCTGATCGCCGAAGGGCTCCGCGACGTCGAGCAGCACGGTGTCGATCGTGCGATGGACCGACAGAACGCGATCGCACGGACCGCGGTCGCCGCCGAGATCCGCCGTTACACCGACACCGCGCGGCAGGTTGCGGCGTCCCTCGGTGCGCTGGAGAACCTCGACGCGACCCGGTTCTTCGCGATCGCCGCGACGTTGCCCCGGGAGAACCTGCCGGGGGCCACCGGGCTCAGCGTGGTCGTGCCCGCGACGACCGCCCAGATCCCTGCGGTGCAGCAGAGCTGGCGCAGCCGCGGCCAGCCCACGCTGACGCTGACCGCAGTCCCGGACGCGCCGAAGCACTACTTCCAGGTGCTCAACCGCCGGTTGGACGGCACCGAGCCCCAAGTCGGCCGGGACTTCGCCGCCGCGCCGGAGCCGATCGCGGCGATGGAGGCGGCACGGCTCTCCGGAGATTTGGCGGTCTCCGACGCCTACGTCCTGCTCCGCGACCGGAACCTGCCGACCGTCCGACGGCAGCTCTCGGTCGCGTTGGTCGCGCCGATCTACCGATCGACGACGGCCGCCCGCCGGTTCGTCGGGTGGGTGCATCTCGGTGTGCACGGTCACGACTTCCTCAGCATGACGCTGCGCGAGGCGTCGCAGGGGCTGGTCGGCGTCTCGCTCGCCGCGGCCGGCACCGGCGGGAGCACCACTCGGATCGCGACGCTCTCCGGCAGCGCCGGGAACGACTCCGGCACGATCGTCGAGCGGACCGCGCGCCTCGCGGTCGGTCAACAGATGTGGCACCTGCGGATCTGGTCCAGCACCTCCGCCGCCGCTCTCCTCGGGGTCGACGTCTACCTGGACGAGACCGCGCTACTCACCGGCGTCGGGGTCAGCCTGCTGCTGGCGCTCCTGGTGTACGTCCTGGCCAGCGGCCGGGCCCGGGCACGCGCTCAGGTCGCGGCCGCCACCGCGGAGCTGCGCCGGACCGAGCGCTCGACCCGGCAGCAGGCGGTGCTGCTCCAAGCGGTGCTCAACGGGGTGGAGGACGGCATCGCGGTCGCCGACGCGGACGGATCGCTGGTACTGCTCAACCCGTCCGCGCAGGCGACGCTGGCGGTACCGGGCTCGGGAGATCCGGACGACCGGCAGCAGTACGGCATCTACCGGGTGGACGGCATCACCCCGTACCCCGCTGAGGAACTCCCACTCCGTCGCGCGCTGGCGGGGGCGGCGTGCACGGACGAGTTCGTCGTCCGGAACCCTGCGCGGCCGGACGGCGTCCGGGTGCAGGTCTCCGCGCAACCGCTCGATCTGGGGTTCGACCGGCACGGAGCGCTCGCCGTTGCCCGCGACGTGACCGCACTCCGGGCGTACGAGGCGGACCTGGTCGCGTTCGCAGGCATCGCCGCACACGACCTGAAGGCGCCGCTGGCCAACGTCGTGGGCTACCTGGAGCTGGCCGAGGACGACCTGGCCGAGGTACGGGTGCTCGGCAGGCAACCCCGCGCCGTGACGACCGCGCTCGATCACCTGACCCGCGTCCGGACCGGCACCGAGCGGATGCGGCGCCTGATCGACGACCTGCTGGCCTACGCGACGGCTCGGGACGCGAAGTTGCAACTCACCGACGTCGATCTCACCGCGCTGGTGACCGAGGTGCTTCCACTGCTCGTGCGTCCGGACCGGGTGAACACGCCGCACCTCGTCGTCCGCCCGCTGCCGGTCGTCCGGGGCGACGGTGCGCTGATCCGGCAGCTGCTGACGAACCTGCTCGGCAACGCGGTCAAGTACACGCCCCCGGACGAGACACCGCGCATCGCCGTCCGCGCCCGGCCGGTGTCCGGGGCCGAGGGGTGGATCCGGATCGAGATCGCCGATCATGGGATCGGCATCCCGTCCGGCCAGCACGCGCAGATCTTCCACGGGTTCCACCGCGCGCACGTGGGTTCCGGCTATCCCGGGACCGGACTCGGCCTGGCGATCTGCCACCGGATCGTCGAGCGCCACGGCGGGACGATCGGCGCGGCCGACAATTCCGGTGGCGGCACGGTCTTCTGGTTCACGTTGCCGCTGGCCACCGAGGGTCGGACTTCCGCCCCCGAGGCACCGGATCTGGTGGGCGCCCGTAGCTGAGATGCTGGTCACTCCTCCAGCGGCGCTCACCGACTCGACCACCGTTCACACCCCAGCGCGACGCCGTCGTTGCGGGTATGGTGGTAGTCGGGTGGCTGTACAGCAGTGCCGGGTGCCACCGTCGGCGACCCTGACTCGAGGCGACACTGACCCTGGTAACCCCGGAGGTCCTGCTTACCCGGAGGCCGCGAGCCTCCGAACCCCATGAGACGGCGCGCTGGCCGTCCTCGAGAAGCCGAAAGGCAACGCTCGCTCCCTCGAAATTCCCCGGAGCACGGCCGCAGCCGCCAGCGCACCGACGCGTCGACCAGAAGGGACGTTATGCCCTCACGCTCGTCTGCTCCTTCCGCAGCACCTGCACTACTCTTCCTGGCCCCGCCGAGCGCACCGTCCGTCGACGACGACGACTCCGCGGCGTACGCCGACACCCCACCGACCCAGCGCCGTCGTGAGGCAGCGCCGAGCCGGCCTGCGGGCGGCCGCGAGACGGCACGGGACGGCGGACGCGACGGCGGTCAGCGCCGCCGCACCCCCGGACGCCCGTCCAGCGGCGGGCGCAACCCCCGTTCCTCCGGCGCATCCGGGCAGCACTCGTTCGCCGCGGAGTCCGAGGGAGCCGGCGCGGTGAGGATGACGCGCGGCGCGCGGCGCTCCGCCACCGACTTCGGCATCACCGACGCCGAGGTGGCCGACGTTCTCGCGTCCCCGACCCGGGTCGCGCCCGAACAGGACAACCCTGATCGCACCCGGTTCTCCGGAGCCGGTCTGACCGTCGTCACCGGCGCGGACGGCACGGTCCTGCACGTTTCCCGGCGTCGCTGAGGGATCGCGCTTCGTACCGGACTCACTTCTCCGGGAGCACGACCTCGATCTCGTTCCCGAGCCGGGCACCCAGCTGGAGATCGAGCTTGTCGCCGCTCCAGAAGCTGCCCGGGTCGTACGAGTCGGAGGACCGGCTCGCCGGCAGCAGACCCATGGCCTGGTAGGTCAGCGCGACGACCTCGGCGCAGTAGGCCGACTCGAGCGCGTTGTCGGGCCTGGTCGAGTCCTCGGCGCGCGTGCCGGCGACCGCGCCCAGCGCCGTCCGTGCGGCGTCCCGGAGCGACCGGAACCGTTGCCGGCTCCGGCCCCGTGCCCAGCGTCCGGCCAGGCCCGCGGTCGACGGGAACGGGGTGCCGTCGAGCCGGGCGATCGTCCGCAGGACCGCGTCCTCCGTCTCGCGGGTCACCGAGGCGTCGAGCTGCCGGAGCCAGGCGCGCTGCCCGTATCGATTGCCCCAGATCAGCACCGCATCGGCGAGCACGTGCAACTGGACGCCGCGCACGTGCGTGCCGGCCCACACGTCCGGCAGCGACCGGCCGAGTTCGGCGTGCCACATCAGCGGCGGCAGGTCGTCGAGCGTCACGGCCATGCCGACGTGGTTCACCGGGCTGTTGGTGAGTGTCTGGATTGCCCGGTCGGCGGCCGTCCGCCCCCGGAACAGCCACAGATCGCCGGTGCGCGTCAGCTCGACCGCCTCGGTCAGGGTCATCCGGTTGCCGGGCATGCCGATAGCCTAGCCACGCCCCTATCAGTGGGCGTTGAGAAGGCGCGCCCGGCGACGGCGACCACGTGCAGAACGGGGACGAGACGGATGCGTTGGTGGAAAGTGGTCGGCCTTGCCGGTCTGGCCGGCGTCGCGGCGAGCGGGGTCGCGGTAGCGCGCGCGGAACGTCGGCGGCGGGCGTACTCACCGGATGAGATCCGAGCCCGGCTGCACGCCCGGATCGACGAGGCGTCGGTCCTCGAGGCGGCGGTCGGCGACACCTCCGGCACCGGCGGACCACCGCCCGGCCCCGCCGGGCTCGGCCCTCGCGGCGCGGCCACCGACGGCGGTGTGGCCTCCCACGGCGTCGCGGCGCGCGGACGTGCGGCGTTCCGTGCGGTCACCGGCCGGATGCGGACGCTCCGCGACCGCGCGACCGGCGGCCACCGGGCCGACTGAGCCGATGGACACCCCCGACCGCGTCGCTCCGGTGCCTGCCGCTCGCGCGTCCGCCCCGCCGCCGACGACCCCCGCGCCGTCGGTCGCAGCCGCCGTGCCGTCCGCCACCCGGACGCGTCCGTGCCGCTATCCGGGGTGCGACCGACCGGCCGCACCGGCGTCCGGACCGGGTCGCGCACCCGAGTACTGCGCGGATCCGGGGCACAACCGAGCCGCCGCGTTCGCCGAACGACGGCGGCGCGCACTGGAGCAGACGACCGAGAGCGCCGGGGACAGCGGTGAGGGTTCCGCGGCGTCCGGCGACCGTCCGGTCACCGCCGCCGGCGCCCGGATGGAGCACGCCGTCGAACGCTTCGCCTCCGCCGCGGCCGACCTCCGCGACGTCGGTGAACGCGTCCTCGCGGACCTGGCGGTCGGCCGCGATCCGGCGGCGGTCGCCACCGAGGTCACCGCGGTCCGTGCCGCCGCAGATGCCGCCGTGG
>NZ_BAAAYN010000002.1:64167-64277 GCF_039536245.1 Cryptosporangium minutisporangium
CCGCCGCCGAGGCGCGGGCCCTGCAGATCGAGCACGCGGCGAGCGAGGTACGGGCCGCCCGTCGACAGGCCGAGGCCGCCCGGGACGCCGCCGTGGCCCGCGCCGAGGAG